>NZ_CM001558.1:6203683-6368168 GCF_000281895.1 Pseudomonas fluorescens Q2-87
GAGCCAGCGCCGCCAGAATGGCGGCAGTCGAATACAGCCCCGTGAGAATATCCGTCAGCGCAACCCCAACCTTGACCGGACCCGCCCCTTCATCACCTTCAGGCCGACCAGTGAGGCTCATCAAGCCCCCCAACCCTTGAATCATAAAGTCATAGCCAGCGCGCTTGGCATAAGGGCCGGTCTGACCAAAACCAGTGATCGAGCAGTAGATCAATTCTGGATTGATTGTCTTCAGCGACTCGTAATCCAACCCATAAGCCGCCAACCCGCCGACTTTGAAATTCTCGATCAGGATGTCGGACTTGGCCGCCAACTCTTTTACCAGACGCTGCCCTTCCGGACGCGTGAAGTCGATGGTGACCGATTGTTTGTTACGGTTGGCCGATAAGTAGTAAGCCGCTTCAGTCGTATTCTCACCACGAGCATCCTTTAAGAAGGGCGGGCCCCAGGCGCGCGTATCGTCACCATTACCGGGACGTTCGACCTTGATGACGTCCGCCCCCAGGTCCGCCAGGATCTGTCCGGCCCACGGCCCTGCCAATACTCTCGATAAATCCAATACCCGCAGATGCGAAAGCGCGCCCATGGCCGTTCTCCTATTAATAGAACGCCTGGATACCCGTTTGCGCACGCCCAAGAATCAGCGCATGTACGTCATGAGTGCCTTCATAAGTGTTCACCACCTCCAGGTTCACGAGATGACGAGCGATGCCGAACTCATCGGAAATACCGTTGCCGCCCAGCATGTCCCGCGCCATGCGCGCGATATCCAAGGACTTGCCGCAGGAGTTGCGCTTCATGATCGAGGTGATCTCAACCGCGGCGGTACCTTCATCTTTCATACGTCCTAGACGCAGACATCCTTGCAAGGCGAGGCAAATTTCTGTCTGCATGTCGGCCAACTTCTTCTGGATCAACTGAGTGGCAGCCAGCGGACGACCGAACTGCTGGCGGTCCAGCGTGTATTGGCGAGCGGTGTGCCAGCAGAACTCAGCGGCACCCAAGGCCCCCCAAGAAATACCATAACGTGCCGAGTTCAAGCAGGTGAACGGCCCCTTCAGACCGCGCACGTCAGGAAAAATGTTTTCTTCCGGAACGAACACGTTGTCCATGACAATCTCGCCCGTGATCGACGCACGCAACCCGACCTTGCCATGGATAGCCGGAGCACTCAGGCCTTTCCAGCCCTTCTCAAGAACGAAACCGCGAATATCACCCGCATCGTCCTTACCCCAAACGACAAATACGTCAGCAATCGGGCTGTTAGTAATCCACATCTTGCTGCCCGTCAGGCTGTAGCCTCCTTCCACTTTGCGCGCACGAGTAATCATCGCGCCCGGGTCAGAACCGTGGTTCGGCTCGGTCAGACCGAAGCAGCCGATCCACTCGCCCGATGCCAGCTTCGGCAAGTACTTCTGTTTTTGCGCCTCGGTGCCGAATTCATTGATCGGTACCATGACCAGCGAGGATTGCACGCTCATCATCGAACGGTAGCCGGAATCGACACGCTCCACTTCTCGAGCGATCAAGCCATAGCTGACGTAGTTCAGCCCACTACCGCCGTACTGCTCGGGAATGGTTGCCCCCAGGAGTCCGACTTCACCCATCTCACGGAAGATCGCCGGGTCGGTTTTTTCATGGCGGAACGCCTCCAGCACCCGTGGCGCGAGCTTTTGCTGGGCGAATTGCTCGGCAGTGTCGCGGATCATGCGTTCTTCTTCAGTGAGCTGCTGATCCAGCAACAATGGGTCGATCCAATTGAAGCTCGCTTTACCGGCCATGAAAGAGTCCTCACCAATTGAATGAATAATCGTGGATTGATCCTAGGCTCCGTTTCCTACAAGGGCAAACGAGGATTCCGCATGCTGTTGTGCTAATTTCTCACTCCGAAAGTGCCTAAAACGCCGTTTATATCGATGACGAGTGAGGTAGCCGTACATGCGTCGCAAAATTCCCAGCACTGCCGCCCTGATCAGTTTCGAGGCTGCTGCACGCCACGAGAGCTTTACCAAGGCCGCGCAAGAGCTGTCTCTAACGCAAGGTGCGGTCTGCCGGCAAATCGCCAGCCTGGAAGACTTCCTAAGCGTGGAGCTTTTCCGTCGCTCACGTCGCGGCGTCAAGCTGACCGAAGCGGGCCTTTCCTACAGTCGCCGGGTTGCCACTCAACTGGACGCCGTCGAACGTGACACGCTTTCGGTGATGGGACACACCGGCGCGAACGTAATTGAACTGGCGGTGGTGCCGACGTTTGGCACCCAATGGCTGCTACCGCGCCTGAAGGACTTCCAGCAGCGACATCCGGAAGTGATCGTCAACCTGACCAACCGCACGCGTCCGTTTCTGTTTGCAGACACGGACTTCGACGCCGCCATCTATTTCGGAGATGCGGATTGGTCCGGTACCGAATCCCACAAATTGATGGGAGAAAATCCGATGCCGGTATGCAGCCCAGCTTTATTAGACGGTCGTGACGGCCTGTCGCCAGAAGCCATTGCCGAAATGCCCTTGCTTCAGCAGACCACACGCCCCTATGCGTGGCGCCAATGGTTCAACTCACAAAACCTGAACATCGCGCGCGACCTGACAGGACCACGTTATGAACTATTCTCAATGCTTGCCCAAGCAGCGATGCACGACATGGGGATTGCCTTGATCCCGCCATTCCTGATCCAACGCGAGTTGGCGGAAAAACGCTTGGTGGTTGCCAACAGCAACGCCCTGTCGAGCATTAAGGCTTACTACCTGATGATTCCAGAACGAAAAGTCGAATCCGCATCACTGAAAGCCTTTCGTGATTGGCTGGTGGAACAGGCGAGAAGTTATCACCTTGATAAATAAGGCTATTATGGGCTTTGAAATAGGTAGTAGAACATCCGACAACCCTACAGATATAAATATTTGTCGCATTTTTTGGAACTGTTTATGACTCAGTACAATCGTCCCAAACCGTTGAGCTACGTGGCTTTGAGCCATAACGAACCGCTCATAAGGCCTCATTCATCTTAGCGATGGGATAATTTTCGGTTGGACTGCGTAGATCCTTTTAAATCAAGGCCTGCAAGGGACTTCATCTGTCGGTTGCGACATTCGGTCACAGGGTGACTTGTAGTTAATTTTCCGTCACACGTCATAATCCCTTGAAGGGCTGAATTTTCGCCTGCAAAATGCCGCGCCCCGCCTGTCTCGGCGGGATCGTGCTGATCGGCCGCCCCAGTCGCACCATCCGAAGTGCCTGGGTTTACTCAATAAGATCACGCAGGAGATTTGACGTGCACATTGGTGTTCCCCTCGAAACCCAAACGGGTGAAACACGGGTTGCTGCTACCCCGGAAACCATCAAGAAGCTGATCGGCCAAGGCCATAAAGTCACTGTCCAAAGCGGCGCCGGTATTAAAGCCAGCGTTATCGACAGTGCCTACGAAGCAGCGGGCGCAACCATTGGCAGCGCCAGCGAGGCGTTCGGCGCCGAGTTGATCCTCAAGGTGGTCGCCCCCAGCGACAGCGAGCTGACGCTGATCAAGAGTGGCACCGTTCTGGTGGGCATGCTCAACCCGTTCAACAACGAAACCATCGGCAAGCTGGCCGAACGCGGCATTACCGCGTTCGCCCTCGAGGCCGCACCACGCACCTCCCGCGCACAGAGCCTGGACGTGCTGTCATCCCAAGCGAACATCGCCGGCTATAAGGCCGTGCTGCTGGCCGCCCATCACTACCCACGCTTCATGCCGATGCTGATGACTGCCGCAGGCACCGTGAAAGCGGCGCGCGTGCTGATTCTCGGCGCCGGTGTGGCCGGGCTGCAGGCGATTGCGACGGCCAAGCGCCTGGGCGCGGTGATCGAGGCTTCGGACGTGCGTCCTGCGGTAAAAGAGCAAATCGAATCCCTTGGCGCCAAGTTCGTCGACGTGCCTTATGAAACCGATGAAGAGCGTGAATGCGCCGTCGGCGTCGGCGGTTACGCCCGGCCCATGCCTGCCAGCTGGATGCAGCGCCAGGCCCAGGCCGTGCACGAGCGCGCCAAACAGGCTGACATCGTCATCACCACCGCGCTGATTCCGGGCCGCAAGGCACCGACGCTGCTGAGTGCCGAAACCGTCGCGCAGATGAAACCTGGCTCGGTGGTCGTCGATCTCGCAGCGGCCCAAGGCGGCAACTGCCCGCTGACCGTGGCTGATCAGGTCGTGATCGAAAATGGCGTGACCATTTGCGGCCCGACCAATCTGGCCGGCGAAGTCGCGGCCGACGCTTCGGCGCTATACGCCCGCAACCTGCTGGACTTCCTGAAGCTGGTCTTCACCAAGGAAGGTCAGTTCGACGTGAACCTGGAAGACGACATCGTCGCCGCGTGCCTGATGTGCCGCGACGGCCAAGTCATCCGTAAAAACGCCTAAGCAGGGATTCAGACAATGGAAGAGCTTATCTCCCCCGGTATCTACAACCTGATCATCTTTGTGCTGGCAATTTATGTCGGTTACCACGTGGTCTGGAACGTAACGCCTGCACTGCACACACCGTTGATGGCGGTGACCAATGCCATTTCGGCGATCGTGATCGTCGGCGCCATGCTGGCCGCCGCGCTGACCGTGACGCCGCTGGGCAAAACCATGGGCACACTCGCCGTGGCCCTGGCCGCCGTGAACGTGTTCGGCGGCTTCCTGGTGACGCGCCGCATGCTTGAGATGTTCAAGAAAAAAGCCCCGAAAGCCGTAAAAGAAGAGGCGCCCAAGTAATGAGCATGAACCTGGTAACGACGCTCTACCTGATCGCGTCCATCTGTTTCATCCAGGCCCTCAAAGGCCTGTCGCACCCCACCACATCGCGCCGTGGCAACCTGTTCGGCATGCTCGGCATGGCGCTGGCGGTGCTCACTACCGTGGGCCTCATCTATAAGCTGGGTGCTGAGCTTGCGACCGCCGGTATCGGCTACGTCATCGTCGGCCTGCTAGTCGGCGGCACCGCCGGCTCGATCATGGCCAAGCGCGTCGAGATGACCAAGATGCCGGAGCTGGTGGCGTTCATGCACAGCATGATCGGCCTGGCGGCGGTGTTCATTGCCATCGCGGCAGTGGTTGAGCCGCAATCCCTGGGCATCGTCAAGCAGCTGGGCGATTCGATTCCGGCCGGCAACCGTCTGGAGCTGTTCCTCGGGGCAGCGATCGGTGCGATCACCTTCTCCGGTTCGGTGATCGCGTTTGGCAAGCTGTCGGGCAAGTACAAGTTCCGCCTGTTCCAAGGCGCACCCGTACAGTTCGGTGGTCAACACAAGCTCAACCTGATCCTCGGCCTGGCAACCCTGGGCCTGGGCCTGGCATTCATGCTCACCGGCAATCTCAGCGCCTTCGCCTTGATGTTGGCCCTGGCGTTCGTGCTGGGCGTGCTGATCATCATCCCGATTGGCGGCGCCGATATGCCCGTCGTTGTGTCGATGCTCAACAGCTATTCGGGCTGGGCTGCAGCGGGTATCGGGTTCTCGCTGAACAACTCGATGCTGATCATTGCCGGCTCGTTGGTAGGCTCAAGCGGTGCGATCCTGTCGTACATCATGTGTAAGGCGATGAACCGTTCGTTCTTCAACGTGCTGCTTGGCGGTTTCGGCAACACAGCGGATGCCGCTGGCCCGGCAGGTTCCAAGGAAGCCCGTCCGGTTAAATCCGGTTCCGCTGACGATGCGACCTTCCTGCTGACCAACGCCGACACCGTGATCATCGTGCCGGGCTACGGCCTGGCGGTGGCGCGGGCACAGCATGCGCTCAAGGAGCTGACCGAAAAACTGACCCACCATGGCGTGACCGTGAAATACGCGATCCACCCGGTGGCCGGGCGCATGCCGGGGCACATGAACGTATTGCTGGCCGAGGCCGAAGTGCCTTACGACCAGGTGTTCGAGATGGAGGACATCAACTCCGAGTTCGGCCAGGCCGACGTGGTGTTGGTGCTCGGTGCCAACGACGTGGTCAACCCCGCAGCGAAGAACGATCCGAAGTCGCCGATTGCCGGCATGCCGATCCTCGAGGCTTTCAAGGCCAAGACCATCATCGTCAACAAGCGCTCGATGGCCAGCGGTTACGCCGGCCTGGACAACGAGCTGTTCTATCTCGACAAGACCATGATGGTGTTCGGTGACGCCAAGAAGGTCATCGAAGACATGGTCAAAGCGGTGGAATAATCCTCACCGTTTCGCCAAAACGCCCCGACTTGTCGGGGCGTTTTGATTTGTATCAAGGCCCAGCGTTACGGATCCTGTAAAGATGTTTTGCCTGAAACCCCCGTAATAGACGCCTGAAATGCGACTTTTGTAGCGGGTCGGGTACCGCGCGAATTCACTAGACTGCGCATCCTGCTTCCAGCCCGAGATAACCACCTATGTACCGTGATCGCATCCGTCTGCCTTCGTTGTGGGAAAAAGTGACGAGCGCTGCTGAGGCAGCCTTGTTGATTCAGGACGGCATGACTGTCGGCATGAGCGGTTTCACCCGAGCCGGTGAGGCGAAAGCGGTTCCTCACGCCCTGGCCGAGCGTGCCAAGGTCACTCCGCTGAAAATCAACCTGATGACCGGCGCGAGCCTGGGTAACGACCTGGACAAGGAACTCACCGAAGCCGGTGTGCTGGCGCGTCGCATGCCTTTTCAGGTCGACAGCACGTTACGCAAGGCGATCAACGCAGGCGAAGTGATGTTCATCGACCAGCATCTCTCGGAAACCGTCGAGCAACTGCGCAACGGCCAGCTCAAGCTGCCCGACATTGCCGTGATCGAAGCAGTCGCCATTACCGAGCAAGGGCACATTGTGCCGACCACTTCGGTGGGCAACTCCGCCAGTTTCGCGATCTTCGCCCGGCAAGTGATTATTGAAATCAACATGGCGCACAATCCGAATCTGGAAGGGCTGCACGACATCTATATCCCGACCTACCGCCCCACGCGCACGCCTATTCCTCTGGTAAAAGTCGATGACCGTATCGGCAGCACGGCGATTGCGATCCCACCGGAAAAGATCGCCGCCATTGTCATTACCAACCAACCGGATTCGCCTTCGACCGTCATACCACCAGACAGCGATACGCAGGCCATTGCCGATCACTTGATCGACTTCTTAAAGCAGGAAGTGGCAGCCGGGCGCATGACCAACAAACTCGGCCCGTTGCAGGCCGGTATTGGCAACATCGCCAATGCGGTGATGTGCGGGCTGATCGATTCGCCGTTCGAAGATCTGACCATGTATTCCGAGGTCTTGCAGGACTCAACGTTTGATCTGATTGATGCCGGCAAGCTGAGCTTCGCTTCAGGCAGCTCCATTACCTTGTCGAGTCGACGCAACGCCGACGTGTTTGGAAACTTGGAGAAGTACAAGGACAAACTGGTCCTGCGCCCGCAGGAAATTTCCAACCATCCCGAGGTCGTGCGCCGGCTTGGCATCATCGGCATCAACACCGCGCTTGAGTTCGATCTGTACGGCAACGTCAACTCCACTCATGTCTGCGGCACGCGCATGATGAATGGCATCGGCGGCTCGGGGGACTTTGCCCGCAACGCGCATCTGGCGATTTTCGTGACCAAGTCGATCGCCAAGGGTGGCGCGATTTCCAGCGTCGTGCCGATGGTCAGCCATGTGGATCATACCGAGCATGACGTCGACATCCTGGTGACCGAAATCGGCCTGGCCGACTTGCGAGGCCTTGCGCCAAGGGAGCGGGCCCGTGTGGTCATCGACAATTGCGTGCATCCGTCGTACCGCCAGGCGCTGAATGATTACTTCGAAGCTGCGTGCGCTTTAGGTGGGCATACGCCACATATCTTGCGTCATGCACTGAGCTGGCACCTGAACCTGGAAGAAACCGGGCGGATGTTGGCGGTTTGATACAGCTGGATCAGCTGTTGTGTAGATACAGTTTTTGTCAGCCGCTCTCCCAGAATGAATCCTGACAAAAACTGTACTGCTGTACCGGTTGTTTTCGACTGTCTTTTCGGACGAACTCTTATTAAAACGCCAAATACGCACCAAATCAGTGCGTATAGGTACAGTTGCCTCAATATTGACCAGCACACCGCTGTTTAACAGTTAACTGGTCTCTCACAATACAAGTGAACTGTATCTAGAGAGACTGGCCAAACCAGAGGATCATGGGCACCAGTTAAACCACTACCTAATCCCGCCACAAGCGGAAGGATGTCAACCATGGAACGTACACTCAGTTCCGAGCTGTTTTTCGAAGATAAAGCTGAAAAAAACCAGGCTTCCCTGCCTCTTCGCGTTATCGCTAACCTGATGTTGTGGCAGCGCCGCATCGCCAGCCGCCACCAGTTGGCTCGTCTGGATTCGCGCCTGCTGGCCGACGCCGGTATCAGCGAAGCACAACGCTACGAAGAGCTGAGCAAGCCGTTCTGGCGCTAACTTAGCGTCGCTGGCCCTGACCCACCGGGTCCACCGCCAGCACCGAATTGAACAAACAAGACCCGTCGCGGGTAACCGCGACGGGTCTTGTCGTTTCAGGGTTTGATTCTCGAAAATGGGCTGGAAATTACAGTTTAAGAAAATAGTTAAGATGACCAGTACAGTTTCGTCATTGGCATTTGCATGCGCACACGGATCATTGGTAAAAGCTGTCAGCCGAAGCGTTCTGCCCTAATATCAATGCAAACGTGGCGAAGCGAATCGAGGATGCGTCTCTTCTACCAGCTACCTGCGCCACAGGCCCCCTTACGTTAAAGGAGTTTCACCATGACCCGTCTCCGTCTGCTCAGCGCAACGGCCCTGTTGGCTTTGGCCGCTCACGCCAACGCCAGCAGCTTTATCGTTACCACCGACTCCATCGTCGGCGCTCTCAAGGCCACATCCGATGCGAGCTCCGACGCAACCTCATCGCTGCGGGACAACAAAATCGTTCAGGCCGCCCGCGATGACGCCGCCAGCTTCGTCGCCAGCGAAGGTGCCATTCGCGGCGTGAAACTGGAAAGCGCCCTGGATTACATCCGCCAACAGGCACCCCAGCTGAACGCCACCGATGCGCAGTTGGCCCAGGCAATTCTGGTTATCTGATGCAACATGAAACATCGGGCACCATAAGGTGTTCCGGTGTTTCAGCGCTGGCTCTGGACCGAGGGTTTGCGCTAGCCTTCAGGCTCACTATCAACCGTCGAGCCCCATGCGTTTTTACTCACATCTGCCCATCGTTTTTTCATTTGCAGCGTTTTGCTGGTCCATCACGGCCCAAGCCTTCGATGTGTCTACCCAGCAGGTGGTCGTCAGCGGCTATGCCACGAGCATGGTGACCTCCGCGCCCTTCGACCATAAAATGATCGTCGCCGCTCGCGATGATGCCGCGGCATTCATCGCCAGTGACGGACAGCTGCGAGGTGCACAGCTGGAATCGGCCTTGGATTACCTGCGGCGGACCCAGCCGAAACTTCATGTCAGCGACCTTGAACTGGCACAGGCAATTCTCGTCCAATAGTTATCTTTATTTTCCGGAGTCGTTCCATGCGTAGCCCGCTGATTGCTGCCGCCCTAGGCCTGCTGGTATTGGCCGATGTGGCCCAGGCACATACCCTGGTAGCCACCAGTAACATCATCGTTCGCGCTTCCCAGCGCACGATTGATTTCACTTCCGACACCACCACATCCATCCGTGATTCCAAAATCGTGCGTGAAGCCCACGACGACGCGGCCAGTTTCGTCGCCAGTAACGGTGAAATCCGCGGGGCTCACCTCGAAGCAGCCTTCGACACCTTGCGCACCCGCGTGCCGGAAGCCCGCGATGCCAGTGACCAGGTTCTCGCCGAAGCCATCCTCGCATTGTGAGGCGGCTCGCCGCCTGGCTGGCGGCCGGGGTGTTGTTGCTCACCGGCAGCATTGCCCAGGCCGGCCTGCGACTACACCTTAACGCCGAGGGGCTGAGCCCCGCGCAACAGCAGGCCAGCCAGGCGCTTCTCGACGAAGCCATGCAGGCGCTGCCGCCACGCTTCGTCGAGCAGTTGGACCGGCGCATCGACGTCGGCTGGACCGACCAGATGCCCGCCAACGCCTACGGCCAGGCCTCGCTGGTTTCGCAACTGGACCTCAATCGCAACCTGCTGGACAGCCTTGCCGACGGCACCGCTGCAACGCAGAAAACCCATCGTCCCCACGGCACCGTGCGGCGTGAAATGCTCGCCACGGTCCTTCACGAACTCACCCACATCTATGATCGCTCGCGCTTATGGCCGGACGCTGAGCGCGCGCTGATCCAACGCTGCACCCGACGCAACAGCAGCGCCGGGCTGATCGGCCTCCCGGACGAATGCCGGGGCCAGAACGACCGCCGCTTCACCCTCAGCGATGACCCGCGCCTGCTGGACCTGGCCGGCTGGCCGCAATACGTTGGCCGTCGCGGTGAGCGCGAACAACATAACCGCCAAGTCGCCCGCAGCCCGGATCTCTACGAAACGAGCAGCCCCAAGGAGTTCGTTGCGGTCAACATGGAGTACTTCCTCCTGGACCCGAGCTACGCCTGCCGAAGGCCCGCGCTGTATCGCTATTACCAGGAACACTTCGGCTGGGCTCCCCCAGCCAAGGACACCTGCGCCAAATCGTTCGCCTTCCTCAATGCCGGTAACGATTTCGCCAAGACTCCACTGGGCAAGGTTGATCCGGAACGGGTCTACGCCATCGATTACCTGTTGGCCGAGGCAAACCAGAACTGGGTCAGCCGCTGGGGCCACAGCATGCTCCGCCTGGTGATCTGCGCACCGGGCCGCCCGCGTGGCCCGGACTGCCGACTGGACCTGGACCAACACTTGGTGCTGTCGTACCGCGCCTTCGTCGGCGACGTGCAGCTGTCGAGCTGGGACGGGCTGGTGGGCAAATACCCGTCGCGCCTGTTCGTACTGCCGCTGGCCCAGGTGATCGATGAATACACCAAGACCGAACTGCGCAGCCTGGCCTCGGTGCCGCTGAACCTGTCGCGCACCGAGATCGAGGAGACGGTCGAGCACGCCGCCGAAATGCACTGGAGCTACGATGGCAGCTATTACTTTCTGTCCAACAACTGCGCCGTCGAAAGCCTGAAGCTGCTACGCAGCGGCAGCAACAACGACCAGCTCAAAGGCCTGGACAGCATCATGCCCAACGGTCTGCTGGAGGTGCTCAAGGGCCGGGGCCTGGCAGACACAAGCGTGCTGGACGATCCCAAGGAAGCCTTGCGCCTGGGCTACCGCTTCGACTCATTCCGCGACCGGTACCAGGCGATGTTCGACGTGCTGAAAAAGCGCCTGCCGATCAAGCAACAGACCGTGGAAGACTGGCTGGCCCTGGACCCCGCCGAGCGCCGCGTGTGGTTTGCACAGGCCGACCTGCGCACCAGCGCAGCGTTGTTGTTGCTGGAACAGGCCAGTTATCGTCGGCAATTGTTGTTGGCCCAGGACGAAGTCAAACAGCGTTACCTCGGTGCCCGCGAATTGCAGAACGGCGGCATGGAACGCGCTAACGCCACGCTGCAGCAGATCCTCGCCAACAGCGGCTTCCTGAGCCGCCCCGCCGAGTTGCTGGGCAGCAGCGGCTACGGGTTGCCACAGCCCAGCGAGTGGCAACGGCTGGAATCGGAAAGCAGCCTGCGTCAGAAACAGCTCCAGACGCTGACAGGCGATCTGGACAAGGAAGTCCGGGCCTTGCTGGAACCGAGCCGCGCCGCTGAGATTGCGGCGAATGAGGAAAACGTGAAAGTAGTTGGCGAGCATTTGCGCACGTTGCACAAGGCGGGTGGCGGGTTGGAGTTGCCCTGATTGGGTGGATGGGTTGGCGGCTTGGGGCGCGAGAGCTTGCTCTCGGTGGGTGGTGAAAGCCGCCCGAAGGCGTATTACCCCTTTTTGCCCACCGACGACATCACCACCAAGAAGATACGCGACCCAAGGCATCGCGCAACTGAGCCATACCGATGACACGCTTTTCCGGATCGAACCCGAGCGCTGAGCGTAGCGCCGTCCAACAGCGTTTGGGCAGGTTGCGCGGCGCCTTGAGTTCGCGCTCCAAGCGCGCGTCGCGGGCCTGAGTCGAAGGTACGCGGCCAAACGGTGGAGTGCCGCACGCTAGTTCATAAAGCAAACAAGCCACGCCATAGACATCGACGCTTGCTGAAAGCGGCGCGCCTTCGAGCAACTCTGGAGCAGCGTAGCCCGGCGTCCAGGCGTTGAGATATTTTCGGTTCAGATTCGCGAGGTTTTTCCATGGCCCCTTATCAGCGAGGCCCAAACCGAAATCGAACAAGCGCACCCCCTCCTCTCCAAGCATGACATTGCTTGGCTTGATATCGCCGTGCAGTACGCCCCGGCTATGGGCATACACCAGGGCGTCCAGCAGAGACACGGCAACGGGTCTAAGTTCCTGCCAAGACATTCCGAATGGCCGTTCGCAGAGCAACTTATCCAGTGTCAGACCGCGCATCAGCTCCATGGTGATGAAAGCCCGTTGATGGACAGGGTCCACCTCAAAGCTGTACGGGCGAAGCACGTTCGGATGATGCAATCGCCGGGTGAGGGCAAACTCGCTATATAACAGCGCGCTGGCGTCCGGTGCTTCGTTAAGTTGCTCATTGAGCATCTTCAGCGCGATGTACGGATCGGGATCACCGTATTGCTCGTGTAACAGATCGCGCGCGCGGTATACAACGCCCATGCCGCCGGCCCCAAGCAAGCGTTCGAGACGATAGCGCCCTGCAAGTATTTCGGGCATTTCGCTGATACTGCACTTGCTAGATGCTGTGGAAGGGGTGGTTCCGACAAAGCTGAAATATGTGGAGTGGCAACCCTCTTCACTCATTGGCGGATAACCACGGCCGTCAGGTTATCCCGAGCCGGGCCACTTAGAACGTCGTCGAAAAGGCGCTCCAAGGCCAGGCTCGGCGACGCCAGACCCAACGCATTGCCAAGGGCTTCCCCGCTGAGGTCTTGGTACAAGCCATCACTGCACAACAAAAACGTATCGCCGGGATGCACATTCAGCTCCAGCACCTCCAGAGTGAGCTCTAGAGCGGCACCTACTGCGCGGGTCAGCGCCTTGGCAGCGGGATGGGTAGCAGCCTCGTTACGACTGATCTGTTGTGTGTCGATCAATTGCTGTTGCAGCGAATGATCTTTAGACAATTGGTATAACCGTCGACCGCGCCACAAGTAACAGCGGCTGTCGCCAGCCCAGACGCATACCCCACGGGAGCCCTCCAGCAGCAAGACCACAACGGTACTGCCGGTAACGCGAGGGTGAACGCCCGTGACGGTGAGCTCCTGACTCAGCCGTCTGTTGGTCCAGCGCAAGCACTGGCGCACCGCTTTCGAACGCTCGCCCAAGTCCCGACAGATCGGTAAGTCCGACAGGTTGGCAACGATCAACTGGCTGGCGATATCGCCGCCCAAATGGCCGCCCATTCCATCGGCGACTGCCCATACGCCTTGTTGCGGGCATTCAAGAAAAGCGTCCTCGTTACCTGACCGAACCTTTCCACGATCGGTCCGTGCAGCGCTGCGCCAGCCCCCGTGCATCAGAGCTGAACCGGCATTCGAAAGGTCCGTAATACACTCATGTCGAAGGGATTCGGCGTGCGTTGGCTCGTCAACAGGTAATTGGCTCGCAGACCACCCAGATCGGCCTTGAGCACACGCACATCGCGCCCTGTCAGGTATTCGGTCTGCATCAGATCAAACAGACGAAACAGCGACCATGGCCCGGTATTCTTTTCGATACCCACGCCTCGTCCGGTCATTTTATCCAGCACCAGAGCAGTTCGACCGTTCTGCGCGTCGTTCGGCCAAGTGAACGCCACTGGCAAGATTGGACCATGACGGTATTCAAGCGTCTTGTCGCCAAAACGGAACTCCGAGCGGCTCACAGTCGGATCCAGTGTGTAAGGCTCAAGCCTGAACTGCACCTGCGGTTCCGCCGGATTTTCCGCGAAAAAGCTTCGGCGAATCGTGTGCATCGCCACCATCTGGTCTAGATAGGCGTTTGAGATCGGCAAGCTTTGGCCGTCGACGTTGCGTAAACGATAGTGCCCCGGAGCGCCACTAACGAAGGGCCGAACGTAGCTTTCGAAAAATTTGTCAGCGATTCCCTGTTCCTTGAAAAACTCTCGGAAATCATTGAGCGCAACATCGCTGGCGCTATGGGCACTGAACGGGTACCGCTTGTTGATCGCCTTGGCATAAAAACTATACAGCTCGCTCTGGTAGCGCTGGCTCAAGTAGCGGTAGGAGTCGTCGAGTACCAAGCGCCAACTGTCTTCGGCCAGCACATTGAACCATGTACTAACCGGACGTGGTAAGCGAGCAGATGCGCTGCGCAGGTTGCTCAGCGCATCGCGCTGACCGTCCATACGACTCCTGGCAAATTCGAAAGCGGCGTGCTGCGGTTCACCGGCTCGGGACAGACTCGCCAGTTGCAATTGCACATCATCAAGTGCTCGCAGCACTTGGAGCAAATCGGCCGTTGGGCCATTGTCCGGTGCAAGCAGCGCATGCAGCGGTTCGAAACGCCGCTGTAAGGATCTCTGCGCAGCCCCTGGCAGACTTTCAGTCAGGGAGCCAGAGGCCTTTTTGGCCACCGCACCGAGTCTTGCAAGGGAATCTGCACCCGCCCCTGCCACTTGGGTGACCTCGTCGATTCGCTCGGCAGTGGCCTTGAATCTGGTATTTTCGCGCACTTGTACCAGCATCTTAAGAATCGGCGAATGTGCTGAGGTCAGCCCCGCAAACTGCACCGCGCCCGCGCTGTTAACCGTTTGCAAGGCTACCCTACCAACCGCTTCGCTCCAGTGGTCGGCATAGTCACGAAAGTAAAGTTGCTCCACTTCGACCATCAGGCGCCGCATATCCATGCCGCTAAGGCCTTCACCTTCACCCAAGACCCAGTCGTCGCGCAGCAATTCGGTGACTATCATCGCCCCCCTGACCGAAAAATACTGTTCATAACCCTGTCTGGTATAAAAACCGGGAATGCCATGGTCGGCGCCGGTCAGCAAAGCGCCCTGCGAACCCAGATGTTGGCTGATTCTATAAAGCGGCAGATGGCTGGCCTGTTCATGCAGCGTTTTATAGACGATGCCAGCCAGGGACTCACTGCGCAGTGCTTCCCGGGCCTGGACCACCAGCGGCTCGTTGAGCGCATGGATAAAGGGTTGCTCCAGCAAACGCGCAAAATGGACATTCAAACCTTCCTGCAATACAGCATTGCCCGCGTAGCGAAGAGACCCGTCTTCAGACATTCGGTCCTTGAGCCACGCGATATCGCGACGGTCTCGCAGGCCCAGCATCAAATATGCGCGCAAGCTATTGAATAACCGCTCACGGTCACTCCAATCATCCCGAATACGCTCTTCCAGCCTCTGCGCGACATAAGGCAATAGCTGTGCTCTCAATTCACGTGCATAAGCATCGTTCACCACAGGACTACTTGTTTCACCCTGGTATAGGCCTGCACGTTCGCGTAGCGGCACCGCCCCGCTGGACGGAAAAACCCGGGTGGCCTCGAAACGGGTATCCAGTGATTCAAGCATCGCAGCCCATTCGTCGCCTGCCATCGGAAGCGATTGCTGCTGATCCCAGCGTTGCGCCAAGGTGCGCAAACTTTCAAGGCGCTCGTGATTGGCCGAAAAACCGTTCGCCAACAACAACCCGAACAAGCCAAGCGTCGTCAGCCCTGCGCCGTACAATGCTCGCTGCCCCCAATGGATACGACGCCGCTCGCGCTGAGCCAGATCAACCAGATCGGCTTCCGGAAAAATTACCCGACTGATCAGATGACGGATGAACCGCGAGCGCCGGCCAGGCTGTGCACCGCTGGTGCGTTGGCTCGCCTTCTTCTGTTCAGGAGAAAAGTTCCTGGTTTTGCCCGCCGGCAATGCACAGGTCAAGTAAAAGCCGCGCAGCGTGCAAACGTTTCCAGTGAACGCCTGCTCGACCAATTGGCACAAATTGGCACCGATCTGCGCCAGTTGCTCAGGGAAATCCAGGATGCTGCCACGGCGCAGCGCGTCGCGTTCCTGATGCAAACGCATGATCGTCTGACTGTTGAGCTGATGCAGCAGGGCCTGGAACTCGGCACGTAAAACGACCACGTCGCTACCACACCGATCCTGGCTGAAACTTGCGCCCAAGACCTGATCGCCTTCCTCATCCGTCAGCGAATCGAAGAACTCATTGAAGCCAGGCACACTGTCAGCTTTGCTCAGAACCAGATAAAGCGGCACTTCAATGTGTAACCTCTGGTGCAGCTCCTGCAAACGGCGACGAATCTGACAGGCCAGCGTAGTGATTTCACTCTCGCTGCCCAGTAACAGAATCTCAGTCGGCACCACCATCAGAACGCCGTTCAAGGGTCGACTGCGGCGTCGCTTGCGCAACAGTTCAAGCAATGCAGTCCATGCACTGCTGTCGACATGACTATCCGCCTGGGTCAGGTAACGCCCGGCGGTATCCACCAGCACGGCGTTTTCGGCAAAATACCAGTCGCAATGACGTGTACCCGATGCGTCGTCGAACACCTTTCGCTCTAGCCCGTTGAGAGGGAACTCCAGGCCCGAGCGATCCAGCAGGCTGGTCTTTCCACTCGCGGGCGGGCCCATTAGCAAATACCACGGCAGATCATTACGCCAGCGTTTGCCACGGCCAGAATAAAGGCTTGAGGATGCCCATGTTCTTAAAGCGGTCTTGAAGCGCGAGCGCACTTCGCGCTGCTCATCGTCCATCAGGGACTGGGGCAGGTTGCGAAGCTGTCCAGCGTCGTTGTTCTGGATGCCTGCGTTCAAACCAACACGCCCGTTGAGGAATACCATACCTAGGCCCCAGCCCAGCATAAGCATGCTGATAGTCAACATCCTTACCGTTGGATTGGCCCAGAACTTGTAGTCATTGAGGGCCAAGAATGGCCCGAGGAACCAGACCTGCAGCGCGATACAAAGGACCAGCAGCAGCGTCCAGGCCCAGGGCTGGCGCAACCAGGCACCGGTTTTCCTGAAAATCGATTTCATGACTCGTCCCTGTTCATGGTATCGCCGGAGCGGTAACCAGCTCTGGCATTAGATAAGGTTGCAGCACGCTTTTGCGTTGGTCGTCCAATACCCAGGCGAAGCTCGAATACATCATTCCCAAACAAACCAGTGTGAAGATCGCCACCGTCCAGGCCGGGACAATGCGAACCGGGTTGTTACGCTTGCCATTGAAACCCTCCCGGCGGGACGACAGCTCTCGAGGGGGATCGCCACGAACTTGACGAATCAACCGATACAGAGCGTCACGCAAACCTTCCAGCTCCAGCACCCCGCGCGGCTCAACCCGATACTTGCCCTCAAAGCCGAGGGATAGGCACAGATACAGCAACTCAAGCACTGACAAATGCTTGATGGGATTTTTCGACAAACGCTCAAGCAATTGGAAAACCTTCTCGCCGCCGAAGGTTTCGTTGTGGAACGTGCTAAGCAGACTGATCTGCGACCAGTCGCTCCGATGGCCCCACGCTGAGGTCGCGACCGCTTCATCGATTACGGTGCACAGCACATAACGGGCCGCAATCAACTGACTGTGTTCAACACCGCCCTGCAAGGCGCGGGCTTCGAACTGCTCCAGACCCCAACTTAATTCTCGCTTGAGAGTATGCAAGTCTTCCCGATCGTGACCGTGCTTGAGCTGCACCACTTGCGACAACAACCCTGACGCAGCTGCTACCAGCGGGTTGGGACTGACACTGAATATCTGACACCGCGGCAGATGCGCGGCATAGACCATCCGCTCTTGCAGCTGCTCCATGCGCGGTGGCGCGGCAGCGTCGGTCACCGGCCCTGACACAGGACGTTGTCCATGATGGTCGAGCAGGACGGTAGTTTCATCCTGAGGATTCTCCATATCCATATCGTTCAGTTCCTGATGGCCCAGAATTTCAAATCAAGCTCGGCGAAGCCTCCGCTTACATGGAATGCAAAACCTGCCGAACGCTTCAGTTGAATCAAGTCATCAGCACTGGGTTCAAGAACGAAATAGGTTTTGCTGGCATGAAATGCAATTTGCCGCGGTGCAACGGGCAAAGGCCGTATCTTGATCCCGGGGAGATGCAAGTTGACTAACTGGCGGATACGCTCCACCGAACCCACCTTGAGATGCGACGGCAATCGATGGCGCAACTCTTCGCCATCGCAATTGGCACTCGCTGCCAAGACGAACGAAGCCGAGTCCAGCAGCGTGAGATCTTGAACCGGAGCGACGATGATTCCGTATTGCCTTGCCTGCAATTGAAGTTCGACAGCGTGCTGTTCGAGCACCATCGACAACACCTGACGGATCGCTTGCATCAGGCTTCGAAAAGACCCGCCCTGGTCACTGTGCTGATAGCGATTGTCGAGCGGTGGGCGTTTATTGTCGCAAGAAAAAGTTGCCAGCTCGCCCAGCAGAATCAGTATCGCTCGGTATAGCGTTTCGGGATGTACCTGCTCCAAATCCAGATAATGGCGAAGCAACAATTCGCTACGGTTGATCAGTTGCAGCATCATGAAATCACCGACCTGCGTACCTCCCGCTTTGCCATGGGAGCAAATCCGCTCGGCGAGGCTATCGCCCCGGTGCGCAAGCATGCCAATCACCTCCTTGAGGCATGACAACAGGTAACTTGATGAGCGTGCCAGGATGAAGGTCGGCACAAAGTCCGGATCGAGCCGGATCACACCGTCCGCCGTGGCGTCGAGCACCTGGCAAAGTTTGAGTTTCACAAACGCATGGTCGCTCTGTTGTTCTCCTAACAGCAGGCGCAAGTCCGGACGGCCACAACTGATCTGGCTCCCTCCGGCCTCTCCGACGTTGGAGTCAGATATCTGCGCATCGTAAGTGGTGTAACGCGCCAGTACATCAGCTTGCTCAGGCCGCCGGGACTCAATGTAATTGCCTGTTACTAATGGCAGAGCCAGGTAGATTGGCGCATTGCGGATAGAGGAAGGTACTTCCAGGGCCAGCGGTTCGGCATTGCCACCCAACTCGAACAGGCTGCCATCTGGCAGGACGCCGCTGGCCTTGCTGACGACAAATTGGCCCATGTTGAGAAATTGCAAATCGATTTCCAGCGCCAGGAAGCCCCAGGTGTAACCGGCCAGCAACCGGGTGCGCACCTTCAATTGGTGATCGAAGTAACGATCGTTGTGTTGCAAATGCTGCGGACGCAACAACATGCCTTCCTTCCAAATGACCTTATCGTGATTCATTGGTCATTTACCTTGAGCATACTTTCAAGCGCCTTGGCGATCCCATCCTGGCCCAGGGTCAGGTTCGCTTTGGTCAACTGTTTGGCTGGTATCGGCAGTGTGTAGCGCCATCGGATGTGTGGCAGGTCACGGTATGCCGCGAGCACGCCAACATAACGACTACCCCCGGCGATACTGAGCCTGAGCTCCGTGGTTTCACCTGGACGCAGCTCCAGCTCTTCGCTGGAAACCAGATCAGGCGACAGGGTTTCTCGCGCACGCTCATACAGGCTGAAGAAGTCTGCATTTTCAAAAGCTACCGGATGCTTGAGTTCAAACAACCGCACTACCACCGGTGATGGCCGTCCATTGAGGTCAAGGTTGAGTTGATCGCTTGCGGTGAGCGTGAGGTTGAGCTTGGTCATCGTCGAAAAGGGCGACAGCGCGGCGCAACCGGCCAACAACATTGCCATGGATACAGCCGTCAGAATCTTTAAAAACATCGTGCAGTGATACATGGGTTCATCCGTGATAGTCGGTTTGCAGGCTGGAAATCAACCGAACCTGCTCTTCATAGGCCTGGGCGAAATCCCGGACCAATAGGCGATCGGTCCAATCCTCGTCCTGACATAGCGCTTGGTGATATCGGCTATAGGCCTTCCAATAGTGGCCGGAGGTGCTGATTAGCGGCTTGTGCTCCCGCTCCAGGCGTAGGATCAACTGTCGAGGGGAAAAGTGTTCCAACGTTGCACGCAAGGTGACGCGACTGGCTGAGAGCAAAGCCACCTGGTGGGCTTGCAGGTCGTGAAATGCACGGGTAATAAGTTGCTCGGCC
The DNA here is from genome assembly GCF_000281895.1 of Pseudomonas fluorescens Q2-87. Lineage (NCBI taxonomy): Bacteria > Pseudomonadati > Pseudomonadota > Gammaproteobacteria > Pseudomonadales > Pseudomonadaceae > Pseudomonas > Pseudomonas fluorescens. The sequence goes on from NZ_CM001558.1 coordinate 6,223,699, forward strand.
GATAATGGTGCTGGGTTGGTCGGCAGCAATAGCTTCTGCAGCGCGCTGTCAGCGGATTTCAATGGATTTTCCTGCTCCTCCTGAATGAATGGCTGAGGTAGACGTAATTCGTTTTTCAACTCCGAGCGTGTGCGCAGGCTCTGTTGCACCCCCCTCATGCTTTGCTTGAGCAGCAGCGCGGCGCTGATCGCCAAAGCTTCACGGGCCTCTTGGTCCAAGCTTTCGAGGCTTATCCCCAAGGCGTTACCGAAACGCTGCCAGAAATCCTCGAGGGGGTGGTCGACAGGGTCGAATGACGGGGCTGGCTCCGCCACAGACTCAGCTGGCGCTGCAACCAGCTTTGGCAGTAGGAGGTTTTCCATATCGATGCGAGCGTAATCCGAACTCCCTGGGATGTCCGGTCGTGCAGTAGCCGGATCTATCAACGCATCTATATCCATGCGGACATGCTCGTGTTGTTCCAGAGCCTTCAGCGGATCGAGGTCCAGAAATGCGTCATCCGGAATAAGGCTACCGGCCAACATCGTGCGGTTGGGGTCAACAGGTCTCATTTCAGGCCCGCAGACCAGCCGTGCAAGGATCTCGAAATCACCCATGATGTAGGCGTCTCCGTCCTGTATGCGTACCGGTGCGTCGCTGGGCAGACGTCTTCCACTTTCACGATGGGTCGTCCCATTGCCACTTGTGTCGGTCAGAAAAAATGCGCCCTCCTGGAAGCTGACCTGGGCATGACGTTTGGAAAGCAGTCGCTGGCGGTCAGGGATGATCCAATCACAGTCCTCACCTCTTCCAATGACGCCACCAGCCGGCCCGAAAGTTTTCTTGCACCGCTGCGCAGCAACGAACTGCTTGGCACTGAGCATTTCAAGAACAAGTTCCATTTATTGAAGCTCCTTGTTGTTACTTGCCGCGATTGACCGCCTGTGGATCCCCCAGGGGACGATAATCAATGTCATCGAATTTATAGTTACCGCTGCAACCCATGAGGGCGGACAGCACAATGAACGCCAGCAGAGCGGCTTGCCGGGACAAAACAGGCATCGGAATATCTCCAGGTGTGAACGAGCCAGGCTGGCATCGGTACGGGCTAGTAATGGCTGGATCAATTGAAATCACCGCGCTGAATGTTCAAGCGGCCAAGGCGATAGATCAGTGTGCGGATTGGCAAACCCAGTTCACGGGCGGCACGCGTCTTGTTGCCGGCGCTCTCGCGCAGGCAGTCGATCAGTAGGCTACGTTCGATTTGCGCCAGCCGTTCTCGTAGGGTTACGCGGCCGCGATTGGATGGGGGCTGGATGTGCAGCGTAAAATGCTCGACGCGCAGTTCGCCGTTCTCGCATAGCAGTACTGCCCTTTCTACGACGCTTTTGAGTTCACGGACATTTCCTGGGAAGCCATAGGCGGCCAGATGATCGAGCGACTCGTCTGACCAACGAACCGGAGCGCGCTGCAGGAGCGCGCAAGCCTTGTCGGCAAAGTGCCGGGCCAATTCAATAATGTCGCCCTCGCGTTGACGCAACGCCGGCAGTTGGATCGGAAACTGTGCGAGGCGGTAATACAGGTCTTCGCGAAACCTGCCCTCTTCCATCAATTGCTTCAGATCACGATGAGTGGCGGCGATGATCCGAACGTCGACGTGGTGAGTCTCGTTCGATCCCAAAGGGCGGATTTCACCCTCCTGCAAAACTCGCAACAACTTGGCTTGGAGGGACAATGGCATGTCGCCAATTTCATCTAGCAGCAGCGTGCCCCCATTGGCCGCATCGAATAGCCCGGTACGATCCCGGTCGGCACCGGTGAAAGCCCCTTTGCGATAGCCAAAAAGCTCGCTTTCCAACAAGTTTTCAGGAACGGCCGCGCAGTTCTGTACGATGAACGCCTGGGACCGACGCTGCCCATAATCATGGATAGCCCGAGCCACGACTTCCTTACCCGTACCGGTCTCGCCCCGTAACAAGATGGAGTAGGGGCTGCACAATACTTTACTGATCAGCGAGCAAGTCTGGCGCATCGCCGCGCTCCTGCCGATCAGGCCATAGTCATTGCCGGTCGGCAGATCACCGATGACATGTACGGGCTCTTCGACTGGACCGCATATGCGTCGTAATAGATGCATCTGGCCAAGCGCGAAAGCTCCAAGATGTCGCAAGGATTCAGCGAACCCATGCAAATCGACACGCTGAACACTGGCGCATAGCAACAGGCCCGTAACGCCCCCCTGCGGGTTGGCGAGGGGCACACAGAGCAGCGACTGCCAGGGCCTGGCCCGGACCGGAAGGAAACTGGTTTCATACAGGCAACTGCTCAGCTCTGTGAGGCTAACCACACGGTTCTGGCGCAGGGCAAATTGCAACAGTTGCTCGCTGTGGTAATTGAACCGTTCGGTCCGCTCCCGAAACCGCAAGAGACCATCAAGGCATTCAGCATGTACTTTCAGGTGGCCTTGACTGGCATCAAGCAAGTACAGCTGAGCCAGCTCACAACCGGTCAGTCCCGCTACACCCTGAATGAAATCCCTTACCAAACAATCACCGTCCGCCAAGCGCGAAAGTTTGGAAAACTGCGTCAAAAGCGCTTCGGCAAGGGCAAGCGGTTGGGTAGCCGTCTCGAACATCGCACCCACCTCAGGCGAACTCACACACTACGCTGACGTCGCCGTCGAGCGTAGCGTGTACATGCCGCAGTGGCTGGTCCTCCGCCATGGCCGCAACCAACCGATCGGCGACCAATGGCATCAGATGCAGGTCCAGCAGACGGTCAATCAGGCGGGCGCCACTACCATTGGGGACGTATCGTTCGACCAGATGCTCAACAAGACGCCCGCAGTAGCTGAAACCCAGCTGACGCCGGCTCAGTCGCTCCCCCAAACGATCGAGTTTGAGTTCCACCAACTCTCGCAAGACCGGCCCGCTGAGGGGGTAGTACGGCACCACACACATCCGGGCCAAAAGCGCTGGTTTGAAATGCTTGACGAGTATCGGGCCAATGGAATCTTTCAGGCGTTCGGCACTCGGACGAGCGTCGTTCTTGCACAACTCGCTGATACGCTCACTGCCCAAATTCGATGTCATCAGAATCAGTGTGTTGCGAAAGTCGATTTCCCGTCCTTCTCCATCATTGGCTATGCCTTTGTCGAAGATTTGGTAGAACAGATTCAGCACATCCGGGTCGGCTTTTTCGACCTCATCGAGCAATACCACCGAATAAGGTTTTTGCCGTACGGCTTCAGTGAGCATCCCGCCGTCACCAAAACCGACATAGCCCGGTGGCGCACCGATCAGCCGAGAGATGGTGTGTTTCTCCTGAAACTCGGCCATGTTGAGGATGGTCATGAAACGATCACCGCCGTAGAGCAGGTCGGCCAGGGCATGCGCCGTTTCGGTCTTGCCGACGCCGCTCGGACCCACTAACAGAAACACGCCCACCGGAGCATCGGGCTTGTTCAGGCCTGCCGCAGCCGATCGCATCGCAAGATCCAGCGCCTGCACCGCCTGTTCCTGGCCGCGAATACGGGTACGCAGGTCCGTCGCGAAACGGGCGACTTTTACGTTGTGCTCCCTTGCCAGTTGCGAAAGTGGTACACCGGTCCAGGCACTGATCACTTCTGCCACCAGCCGCGGGCAAACTTCAAAGCTGACCAGGCGCCCATGGACCTGCGCTGCAACCAACGCGCCATGAGTTTCACGTAATGCCGCCTCTAGAACCTCGACATCAAGCGCCTGATCCGCTGCGGCTCCCCGCGCCGCGGCCAATTGTTGACGCAGCGATAGCAGGCGCTCCGCAAGGATGCGTTGATTGGTCCACTGGTTCTCCAGCGCCCGACACTCATCCTTCATGGCACCCAGACGCGCCTCTAACGCCTCCAGCATCTGAAGATCAATAGACAAGCCGGCTCCGACATCGCGGCGCAACGCCTGGCGCTGACGCTCACTTTCGACCAACTCACCGCGTTGTCGCTCAAGGCTTTGCGGCGCAGCGGCCAGACTGATGCGCACACGAGCACAGGCGGTGTCGAGCACATCGATGGCCTTGTCAGGCAGTTGGCGCCCGGCCAGGTAACGTGCAGACAATTGCGCCGCTGCGACCACCGCATCATCACGTAGGTAAATTCCATGGCTGCTCTCGTAGGTCTGGACCAAGCCACGCAGGATGGTCACCGCCTCATCGACAGTCGGCTCGTGCAATCGCACTGGCTGGAAGCGCCGTGCCAGGGCAGGGTCCTTCTCAAAATATTTTTGTATTCCGCCCAAGTGGTGGCGGCAATGGTGCGCAGTTCGCCCCGAGCCAACGCTGGCTTCAGCAGGTTGGCCGCATCGCCCCCCCCGGCGCTGTTACCCGCACCGATCAAGGTGTGGGCCTCGTCGATAAATAAAATGATGGGTTTGGGCGAAGTCCTGACCCCTTCGATTACACCTTTGAGACGGCGCTCGAACTCACCTTTCATGCCGGCGCCGGCCTGCAGCAGGCCCATGTCCAACGAAAGCAACTCAACGCCTTCAAGCACGGACGGTACTTCTCCCGCAGCGATACGCAAGGCCAGCCCTTCCACAATGGCGGTCTTGCCCACCCCTGCTTCACCGACCACGATTGGATTGTTTTTCCGGCGTCGAACGAGGATATCGACCATTTGCCTGATCTCACCGTCTCGACATAACACTGGGTCGAGCTGGCCTTCACGGGCCTGTTGAGTCAGGTTATGGGTAAAGCGCTCCAGCAGAAAGTCGCCCGACGCAACGGTTTGAGCTTCGGTCGGTTGGACCTGCTGTGACAGGACGAAATCTTTCAGTCGGTCGACATTCAACTTGCTAAGCAAAGCTTGATAAGGGCGATCCACATAGCGAAGCGGGTTAAGCAGCAATGCCAGGACCAATGCCGCTTGTCCAACCTGGCTCCGCCCCAATTCGAGATTGGCTACCAGCAGTGCATCTTGCAGCCATTGCACCAGCTCGGGAGCGAATGTCGGGTTACGCGAGGCGCAGCTTTCCGCTCGTCGTTGCAAGTTGACACTCAACTCGCCCGCACTTATCCGGACATCCTCCAAGGCACGCACGAGCAGACCCCGTGGGCGCTCCAACAGGCCCAACATCAAGTCTTCCACCAGAACTTCATTGGCACCACGGTCTACGCATCGCTCGGCCGAACGCTCCAGGTCGCTTCTTGTTTCGGCGTCCAATGTTTGAATAAGTCGCTGAAGATCTACGTTGATCATGTCATCCATTCCTAATGAGTTTGCTGCCGAGGGTCAGCACACCATCGGCGCGTTCATGTCCAAGCCAACTGGTCCATCCCAAGCGACACGTGTTCTGTCCTCCAAGGCGCAACTCACGTATTTCCTGCCGGCGCAGGACCAGGCGAATGTCATATTCAAGGGGATCACGCAGGATGAATCGCACCAGCGAACACAGCGGCTGATAACCCATACCGATGGGCAGGAATTCGTGGAAGCGTTGCCAGTCCAGCTCGCGGATATGGATACGAAACTTGCCGCTGCGGTCGCGTACCCTTTCGCCAAGCACCAGGTCTTCGCTCAGATGGCTGTTGAAATTACCCAGGCGATTGCGCTGCTCGCCAAGGATGTCGACGCAGCGCTCAATACATTGTTCGAGCTTCAGCTCAGCGTGCTTGAAGTAGTAACGTAGTACGGCTTCGATCAGTGCCGCGGAGTGGGCACGAAGGCTGAGCAAGCCCAGGTACGGCAACAAACGTTTCCAATTAAGTTGGCGGGCCGTGCGAATTTCTTCGCCGCCCAGGCCGATCAGTGCAAATAACTGTTCGGAAAACGAGTCTCTGGCACCACTCTCGAAGCTTGCGCAGTAACGGTACTTTTGCCATATCGGCAGCATTAATCGTTGGAGACGATGGTGAAACAAGTCGAGGAAATGGCGAGTCGAATTGGTGTCCTCTTGTCCCAAGGCTTGTTCTGCATAGAACGCCGGTAACGGTGACCCTGCGCCCACAAGGCTAATGAGGTTCAAGCACAGGCGCGCTTTCACCCTTCCCTGCTCCTCGAAAAACTCCACACGCTCGATGTCACTGGCCGGAAATCCCAGGCTAGGGTTAGCCTGGAATTCCAATTGGTCGTACAGTTCCTCGTCACTCAGATCAGGATGGGCTTCACGCAGCCGGTCAATAACCAGCAACACAGCCTGAAACAGTGAGTATTCACGTATCGATTTTGTCAGCACGTTTATAGAAGCGGCTGCTGGCCCATGCGTGGCGTCCATTGATACACCTCTCCCTGTGTGCTGTTCACTCGCAGCTCGTGATACGAATTGAGGCTGGCATAAAGAGCAAAAAATTCGTTGAGGACTGAAGCGAAGACGAACACGTCGCCTTCTCCAATGTAGCCCTGTGGATCAATGGTCAGCTCAGTGCGCAGGCCGCGAACCGGCAGCCCCCGGTGCAGCCGGTCTACATGCTGGTGCTTGATCGACTTGAGCCCATCCAGCAAACGCTTGCTGACCTTCTCTGTCTGCTCGTCGTAGTAGCGCGGAAAATCGTAGGTTTCGAGAATTACCTTCAGCGCATTGACGTCCGCCAGCGATAGGTAGTTGAGCGACATGTTGCTAATCAGCTTCCAGAGGAAGTCGCGATTGAGCGGAGGCGCAAAGCTTTGGGTGACTGGGCCTATGTTGCGGAAGCTCAACGATTCCGGACTTCTGTCACTAGGTTGATTGATGTCCCCGGGCTGTAGGTGGCGAGGCAAGTTTTGGTTCGTGCACATCAGCTCAATCGAAAGCGTTTCATGGGATTGGACGTGTCTGACGCCAAAGCCCAGGCAAGTGTCGAGGCCATCGTGCACCAACGAAGGACGTTGGCGGACGCTGTAGTAGGGGCGGCTGTGGGGCACGTCGAAGCTCGAATCATGCTCGAAGGATTCGAACGGTACATAAGCCTGGTAACCCAGACCGCCGGGATTCCAACCCGTGACACTCTCCACCGAAAACACCCCGCAGTGCTCCTGGTCATAATCGGCTGGCAGCAGCAGGTAATCGTCCTGTTTGCCATCCAGGCGAATCGGCAGAGCGTCATGCTTAAACAGATTGACGATGGGCGTGCAGTAAAGCTTCACGTTATCCAGCGTGGGGCGCATCCGCTGGATGCTGCTTTTGCCTATATCAAAGCGCATGTCCAGGCCTCGCATCCGCTTGAGGCTGCTGAGCGGCCAAGCATTGATCACATCGAGGCCATTGACATCGACGAACAGGAACTTTTCCTGAAAAGCAAAATACTCCTGCAGGTATCGATAGCCGCGGAAGGTATTCAGCGGGTACGGGATGAGTGCTTCCTCTTCGGCAAACCCCACCGGCTGGACATGGTCAGCTGGGATCCTGAGCACCAGCGGACTGCCATCTTCAGCAGCGAGCACGTCACCGGCGTAGTCCAGCGGGATCAGCTCGATTCCCTCAAGGTTACGTAACAGACTGAGGTAAAGCATTTGGCTGATGTAACGCTCGCCGGCGAAGTGCAGACGCAAACGGTTCAATTGCAATTCACCAAAATGGCCGTCGCAATGCATCTCCAGACGCAGGCTCAATAGCGACCCGTCCCCTTTCACTGAATAACTCAACTTGGTCAAATCAAGCGCCAAGACTTCAGTTGGATAACAAGTCAAAAAGCGGCAACGCACCTCTTGGACTGGCTTGCTTTCGACTGGCGTATCTCGCTCCACTCGTAATGCAGGACCGGATCGTTGCAGCGGATCGAACTGTAAAATACTGAAGGCGGGTAGCGGCCGCATGTAATTCGGCCAAAGCAGTTGCATCAGTGAATGGCTCAGTTCCGGCAACTGATCATCGAGCTTCTGACGCAGTCGGCCGGTCAAGAATGCAAACCCTTCCAGCAACCGCTCGACATCTGGGTCCCGTCCCGCCTGCCCTAGAAATGGCGCCAATGCCGGATTCCGCTCGGAGAAACGTCGCCCCAACTGGCGAAGCGCCGTCAACTCGCTCTGGTAGTAATGGTTAAACGACATGATTGGCTATCCTTGTCTGACCTTGACCTGGCCGCGGCCATCCAGGCACGCGATAAAACTTACCTGCCGCTTGACACCTGTCACCTCCAACAACGCGTCGATGCTGAAGGACAGACGAAGCTGATCAGCGTCATTCGGCATTGAAGCGACACGGACATTTTTGAGGCGAGGTTCGTACGCCTCGATGAAGGTCCTGATGGCCGCGCGGGCTTGGCTTCTTGCGTCATGCAGGCTCAAGCGCATGTCATTGAGATCAGGTAGTCCGTAGTCGGGTACCGTCTGCACGCTACCAGCGCGGGTACTGAGCATCTTGGCCAGGTGGGCAGCCACTGATGCGGTGACGCGAACCTGACGGCTCAAAACCGCATTTTTTCCGACATCATCGGACAGGCGCTCGAAAAGGCTGCCATAAGTCATGAGTCGCGCCTACGCCTTGTCCAGCTTGCCAACCAGAGACAAGGTGAAATCGGCACCCATATATTTGAAGTGAGGGCGTACGTTCAGGCCAACGCGATACCAACCAGGGTCGCCTTCAACGTCGCTGACAATGATTTTCGCCGCACGCAACGGACGTCGACCACGGACCTCGGCACTCGGATTCTCCTGGTCGGCCACGTACTGGCGGATCCAATTGTTGAGCTCACGTTCCAGGTCCGTACGCTCCTTCCATGACCCCAGTTGCTCGCGCTGCAGAACCTTCAAATAATGAGCCAAGCGATTGACGATCATCATGTACGGTAGCTGGGTGCCAAGCTTGTAGTTCAGCTCCGCATGCTTGTCCTCGGCGCCGATGCCATAAAATTTCGGTTTCTGTACGGAACTGGCTGAGAAAAACGCGGCGTTATCGCTGCCCTTGCGCATGGTCAGGGAAATGAACCCCTCCTCGGCCAGTTCGTATTCGCGACGGTCGGAAATCAGCACTTCGGTTGGAATCTTGGTTTCGATCTCGCCCATGCTTTCGAAATGGTGCAGCGGGAGGTCTTCTACAGCACCACCGCTTTGAGGCCCGACTATGTTCGGACACCAGCGAAATTTGGCAAAACTATCAGTCAATCTTGTAGCAAACGCGTACGCAGTATTACCCCAGAGGTAATGCTCATGGCTGTTGGCGACGGCTTCCTTGTATACGAATGACTTGACCGGGTTTTCTTCTGGATCGTATGGGTTGCGCAACAGGAAGCGCGGTACGGTCAACCCCATGTAACGGGCGTCTTCGGATTGACGGAAGCTTTGCCACTTGGCGAATTGCGGTCCCTCGAAGTGGTCTTTGAGATCCTTGAGATTCGGAAGACCAGCGAAGCTCTCCAGTCCAAAGAATTTCGGGCCAGCCGCAGCGATGAACGGAGCGTGAGACATACAGGCGACGCTGGACACGTACTGCATCAATTTCACGTCCGGCGCGCTTGGGGACATGAAGTAATTAGCGATGATTGCACCTACCGGCTGCCCCCCGAACTGCCCGTATTCAGCAGTATAGATATGCTTGTAGAGGCCCGACTGCATGATTTCCGGCGAGTCCTCGAAGTCATCCAGCAAATCGCCCTTGGAGACGCTGAGCATCTCAATCTTGATGTTTTCGCGAAAGTTGGTGCGCTCGACCAATAGTTGCAAACCGCGCCACGCCGACTCCAGTGCCTGGAACTCTTGGTGATGAAGTATCTCGTCCACCTGGAGGCTGAGTGTGGCATCGATATCGGCGATCATGCGGTCAACCATGGCCTTCTTGACCGGTTCACCGCTGTTTTGCGGTTTGAGTAACTCTTCAATAAAAGCAGACACGCCTCGCTTGGCGATATCGTAGGCTTCGTCGTCCGGGGTCAGTTGTGTCTGACTGATGATGCTGTCAAGAATGCTGTGGTTAGCGCTTCCCTGGCTCTGCTGCTGTACTGCGTGGGTACTCATGTATCGGCTTCCTTGTCTGAGTGATTCAAGCACTGGGGGCTACAGGATTCAGACCCAGCTCATCCAGAACGCGGCGGCGGGAGTCATCATTGGCGAGTACACCTTCGATGGCTTTACGAAACGCCGGAGCGTTACCTAATGGCCCTTTGAGCGCCATCAACGCGTCGCGCAATTCCATCAGCTTTTGAAGCTCTGGCACCTGTTCGACCAGGCTCGCCGGGTTGAAGTCCTTCATCGAATTCAAGCGCAGCTGTATAGCCAGGTCCTGAGTTTCACCGCCGTCCTGCAGGCGATTAGGCACGTTCAGGGTCAGGGTCAACTCTTGCTTGGCCAGTACTTCGTCGAAGGTAATCTTGTCGATACCAATCGGCTTTCGGTCCTCGATATTGCGTTCATCCTTGCGATAGGTGTAATCGCCTATTGCCAATAACTTCAATGGCAACTCAATTTCCTCCTGAGCGCCGCCGGTGGCTGGTTTGAAGGTGACGTTGATGCGCTCCTTGGGGGCGACCGAGCCTTCTTTGGCCATGACTTTCTCCTTACAGTTAGGGACCCGGAGGCCTATTCGATTACCAGTTCCAGGTCGAGATGACACAACCTGCGGTAGCTCTCTTCTTTGCATTCACGCACCGAGTGGTTCTGGGGCAACAACTCGCAGCACGTGTGCAGCAAATCCAGCACCTGCAGCTCCAGACTGGGCTCCCAGATGTTCAGGCCTGAGTGTTGTAGCGTCTGATCAAGGGCTTCGAGCTGGACCTTGGCGAGCTCATATTTCCTGGCCGAAAAGCACAACCGAGCCATCACGAACCGCCAGAAGAAACGGTCGCGCCCCCCAGGAGTGCTTTGCATGCCTTGCCTTAAAAACTGGACAGCAGTTTTAAGGCCGCTTGAACGCTGGATCGACTGAGCCTCTTGCAGAGCCAATTCCCAAGGTGCATGGTTGCCCCTGGCACTTACTTCGGGCGAAGCGCTGGGTTTCTGCAGATGGGGCGTGACCTGGGCTGCAATCCATGTCCGGGTGTCTGGATCAGCGAACGGCGTACCGTCATGCCAGCACAATTCGATGACTCCCGGCAGGCGCTCGATGAAAAGCGCGAATTGGATTTCCACCTCTCGCATGGCCAACTCAGCATCCAATCCTTGCAAGCACTCCCAGGCGAGCCGTTGTCCATCTAGCCAGAACGGTGCCTTCGCCAGGCTAGCCTCGATCTCAACAAGCAGGTCCGCGTAATTACCTTGTTGGAGACCATCCCGATAAGTCTTCAGTCTGTCTGCCGGCACCCCACGCAGTTGGGTGATCTGTTCTGCGTTGCGCTCAGGCATTGCGTCAATGGCTAGCCAAAGCATGGTGCGATTCAAGCGCAGGGCGCGGGGGTCGGTCGCCTTTTGCTTGAGCCACCAAGCGCATAACGAACGAGCACTCTCCTGCTGGGCACGCAATGCCTTATGAGCTTCTTTTTCATTTTCAATCGGAGCATCGGACGCAAGCAGTTGGCTGGCGGCATGCTTAACCTGGGCCACCACGGTTCCAATGGCCCCGGCCTGTGGCAAGTTATCAGTGACACGCTGGATCATGTTCCTGAGCCGCCGACACAACGGCAATAACAGAGGCGCCTCCTCACCCAACTGGGCGCTGCAAACGGTATCCAGGCCTTCAAGCTGTTCCGCCAGATGACGGAACAGCGGCAACTGCTCTTTAATCGCAACGCTATCGCTTAATACCTGCTCCAGACGAGGCACCAACCAGTTGATGCTGGCGGCTCGGGTTCGGTTTTTGGCGGGATGAACTTCAAGCCAATGGTTTTTACATAGATGCTGCAAAAGACAGAGCCCAGCCAGCAGCCCCTGAAAGGATTCACACTGATACAACGCCCAGGTCAGCCATACGGCCACTCGCAAATCCTTCGACTGGGTACTCAACAGTAATTCACTTCCCCTCAGGACTTTGAGCCAGTCGACTTGGCCACTTTCATGCATCGACTGGGCTTTGCCCAACTCGTTTTCCAGCGTTTCGTATTCATTTGAAAAACGCACGTCCACTCCCGCGAAGCTCTCATTGGAAACTGGCAATTTAGCGAGAGCCATATAATGGGCGGACAGTTTTTCGGAATATGACATTCACGACCTGCTTGGGAAGTAAGGGTTATAAGCTGAGCGATTTGGACGGGAGCATCGACTGAAGAACATTGGCCTTCACTTCAAAGCACCTCCACCCATCCGGCTGCCATGGAGAATGCCAAAGCCTAGCGAAGAAAAAAGTAGGACTTTTCGCTTTTTTTATAGAAACAGATAAGCAGAACAATACATAAAATTTCTAAATCAGCAGCGCCACTCCAAGCTCAGGTACTGAACTCCGTCAACAATACAATTAATTAAAAACATTTCAATTTTTCCAGTCCAATGAAAAATCCTACATCCCTTTCTTTTTTTGCAGAAGTCTGCACCGCTCCCCCTCAGTGCTGCTTCAATGTGATCAGGAGCTAAAGCCACAGCCCAAGGACCCGAGCAATGCCACAAGTCACCAACACTAACGAATTTCAACTCATAATTCCCGGCTTCGAACATGAACTACAGATCTTGGCCTTCGAAGGTTATGAAGCGATAAGCACACCTTATTGTTTCGACGTAAAACTTGTCAGCGAACAAAAAAACATCGATCTAGAGCAACTGTTAAATAAACCAGCATTCCTAGCCTTTGATAAACAGCACAGTGGCATACACGGCTTTATCTATCGAGCTCAGCAAAACGATTCAGGTAAACGCTTGGCGCATTACAAGATCAAACTGACCCCACGACTGACCTATTTGGCGCATCGGACTAATCAACGAATTTTCCAGCAAATCAGTGTGCCCAAGATCATCACTTCGATCCTCAAGGAGCACGGAATCTTCACCGATGCTCATCGCTTCCAGTTGAGTGCAAGTTATCCGCCGCGTGACTACTGCGTTCAGTATCAGGAGTCCGATTTGCATTTCATCGAGCGCCTATGTCACGAAGAGGGCTTGCACTATCACTTCCAGCACAGTGTATCTGGCCATCAACTAATTTTTGGCGACGACCAGACCGTATTTCCCCGGCGCGACCGACCCACTGCTTATAAACACGACAGTGGAATGGTTTACGACGAACCGGTTATTCAGCGCTTTGGTCTTCGGCTTGAAACCCGGACCAGCCGAGTCACATGCCGTGATTACGACTTCAAGAAGGCTACGTTCCTGCCGGAAAACGCCTGTCAGCTCAACATCGGTAAAATCCAGCCGGACTTGGAAGCCTACGATTATCCCGGTGGTTTTTTTCAGGAACAGCGCGGCAAATTACTGAGTCGGCGGGCCCTGGAACGACATCGCGCCGACTACTGCCTGGCCGAAGGCAGGAGTAACCAGCCAACCTTGATGACGGGACATTTCTTGGAGTTGAGAGAACATCCACGCTCGGAATGGAATGACCTATGGTTGTTGACTGAAGTACGTCACGAAGGCAAACAGCCGCAGGTCCTGGAAGAAATTATCCCCAACGAAACTGGCCCTAGTGAAGGCCTCTTCAATCAGGGCTACCGCAATCGGTTTGTCGCTACACCGTGGGCTGTGATCTTTCGCTCCCGACGGTTTTTTCAAAAGCCACACATATCCGGCTGCCAGACAGCAGTCGTTACCGGGCCCGAGGGTGAAGAAATCCACTGCGATCAATACGGCCGGGTCAAGGTCAGGTTTTTCTGGGATCGTGCGGATCGCGTCGATAGCAACAGCAGCTGCTGGTTGAGAGTCGCTTCAAGTTGGGCAGGCAATGGCTATGGGGGCGTTACGATACCAAGAGTGGGTATGGAGGTATTGGTCACCTTCCTTGAAGGCGATCCCGACAAGCCCTTGATCAGCGGATGCCTGACCAATAGTGCAAATACCTTGCCCTACCCACTCCCTGCACATAAAACGCGCACCGTGTTTCGCTCCCGCAGCTCCCCCGGCTACAAGGGCGCCAACGAATTGCATCTGGAGGACCGTACAGGCCAGGAGCTGATCTACCTGCGTGCCCAGCGTGATATGGAGCAAAAAATAGAAAATGACAGCCGGCTAGAGGTGGGCAACGAACGGCGAGAGACCATCAAGGGCAACAGCATTACAGAAATTCATGCGGAGGAGCATCGGACTACAGCCGCCGACCGCACGATCCGGGTCGGAGGTAACGATTACCTGAACGTCGTCAATCGCCATACCCATGTCGATCAGACGTTCATCGTCGACGCCGGTCAGCAAGTGCATATCAAGGCCGGCGCTCATCTCGTTCTCGAAGCAGGCGCAACCCTCAGCTTGAATGCCGGGGGCCAACACATCGTGATCAATCCCAGCGGCATCTACAGCAGCAGTGAAATCCAAATCGGTGGCACCCCGCTACCTGCGATCAGTGCTTCGTCATTTAATCCTGAACTAGCGGCCACCTTGGTCAAGCTGGAGGATCTACCGGCGATGCTTGCCCCTACGCAGCGGGCCCTGATGACGGCCAGTCAAGCATTGGGATTAGATTTCTGTCCTATCTGCGAGGCCTGCCGCAACGGTATATGTACAACGGAAGCCGTCGCAGCATGACTTGCTCGTTCCCCCATCAGTGGTTGGTCGAGCACCACCGCCTTGGCCGCGCATTGTGTGTTGTTCTGGACTCGGAAAATGAGCGACAGATACGCCAGGCGCTTTTAAAGAACTGTCGCCCTGACCAATATCTGAACATTTTTGGCCAGACCATCATCGCCGACCTAAGCGACGCTGGGCCGCTCGTCTTCGAATTTGATCAGCCCGGCGACCAAAGTATCCATCAATTACTCGAGTCCCCGGAAAGAAACTGGGGCTGGCTTGCCAGCCTTCGTAAAGGAAACCTGCAGGTATTGGCAGAACATTGGCGGGAACGGTTGATCATTGGAAAGCGTCCTCATCAAGCGCTGTATCGCTTCCAGGACAATCGTGTGCTGGCACGGGCACTCGGGTATTTGCCCATTGAAGCCTACCCCGTCTATCTCGGGCCGGCGATCAGTGTCTGCTACTGGCAAGGTACAAGCTGGGAACGCGTGGATAATCCGGCACCCGACGTATATCCGGTGCCTGAATCGCCTCTCTGGCTGCAAGTACCTGTTCCCCCGCAGCAAGTAATGGAAACCCGCCTGATCAATGCCCGCCGTTTTCTGTTGGCCGAGCATGTCCAGGCCTACGCCCGACTTGCCGAGCGCCAGGATCCGGAGGCGTGGTTGCGCGCCACGCTCAATCAAGCCGAGGCATGGAACTGGCAAGCGCCTGAGAAGTTGGAATTCTTGCTGACCTATCGTCTGCAAGCGCCTGCGCACACGTTGATGCGGGAATGGCAAGCGCTCCCTGCTGAAAGCCCTGACGAACATTTTGAACGGGTGCGTCTGATGACGACCTTTTGGCAAGTCGAGACGTTGCGATGAAACATTTCCTACGGATTGCAGGCTTGAGCTGCAGCTTAGCGATAGCGACAGGCTGCATCAGCAAACCTCCCAACACGTTCACCTTTACCGCTGATCTACCTCCGGACTTTGCTTATCAAGCCGTCGCGGTGTATGTCCCTGCCAAAGGGCAATCCTGCACTGTGCCGGGTGGTAGAAATACAGAAGTCGGATACAACCTGCATTGGCGCAAACATTACCAGCCGAACTCGGAGATTGCCTTGTACAGAACAGTTGGCGGCTGCCCATTGGTGATCTACCGCATCAGACTCGAGATCAACGCTGCATATGGCAAAGATTGGAGCGACATAAGTGGAGACTCAGCGGTTATCGCCATACGCGATGAGTTGGAAGCGCAATACAAGAGAACATTCAACGAGGCAGATGAAAGCGTCTTTTATGGCCAGTGCCAATGGCTATTTCGCACCTCGGGCAAGCCTCGCATTCTCCGGAAAATACTCAATTGTAAACAAATCACGCCGCTGGGAATGCTTGGACGCGGCCGTCCTTTCTCGGCCTATACCCTCGATCAGCTTCCGGGAAAAACCATAACAATGAAGATCTCCTTGGCAAATGAAGAAAGACCCTACATGGGCGACACCTGGGTAAAGGTACCCAGTGGCTGGAAACGATGCATGGGTAAAAATTTTGAAGACCAATATGCGTTTTGTTCCGGCAACTACACAGATTTCAGTGGTTTTCAGATGCCTGATGGCCGGCGATGCACCATATACCCAGGCTGCACGGAATAAGGAAGCCCGCGCATGACGTCGTTGAAAAATGAACTGGAATCAAGGTTGAGCGGCAGTACCCTGGCGTGCCCGGTGGCAGGGAAATGGACGAGCTTTCAGCTAGTCGATGAGTTGGGCTCTGGCGAACCTTACGCAGGACTGGTTTATGTCGCTACCGATTCAGAAGGACAGGTACATTCCGGAAATCTAGATGCATCGGGGGCCGGCAAGGTCAGGAATCATTACGCCGGACCGATTGCCCTTGTCTTTGAACAAAAGTACCAAGGGCCGGAACAGCTTTATCTGGAGCTTCAACGCAGAGACAGCTATCCGCTGAAGATTACCGAGCTGCAAGTCCGTGCAGAACACACCCGCTACATGCATCCAAACGCTATACGCTCCCGAGAAAGCCCGGCCCAAACTCGCGCGGACGATTTCTTCCAGGTGGAGGTGCGCCATCTCGTCAAGCACGTCGCGCATTTGCCTCCCGAGGTGTATCGCCATTACCCGTGCCCTACCGGGCCGGCACGGCTGATGGGTGAGCATGGCAAATCCGGTGTAATCCTTATGCCACACAAGCACACGGTGCTGGAGGTGCGCCCGTTACGGGCCTTGCGGCCCATGTTGTCCATCGCCCCCGAATTCTGCGCACTCAACTTATATCAATTGGCGCTCATGTCGACCTTGACCTATTGCCCCTTTGGCCAGACTCCAGAACTACCTCCGATCAATACCCGGGTGAGCTTCACCCACCAGCCGAGCGTCGGTAACTGGTTCGCAGATGCGCTAGCCAAATCCGAGGAACTTTGGATGCTCAATCCGGGGCAAACAAAAGCCTATTATCCGTTATATCAGGACGTGCCCTATTCCGAACGCCTGGAGATCGTGCCGTTCGACCCTGCCCTGTATGCGGTCAATAATCCAGAGCTGGGCGAAGACCAGGAACATCCCGCCAAGATCCACTTTCTTGATGACCGCAAACTTGAGTCGCAGGCCACTGATACCCAGGCGTTTATCACCCATAACGGCCAACTGATCCTTATTGCAATACGCGGAACTTCGGAAATGATCCCTGACGGCCTGCGTGACGCAGATGCGCTCCAAGTACCGTTTGAAGAAGGTAATGGTCGAGTACATCGCGGATTCTATGGAGCCGCAAAAAAAACGGCCGCCTTCGTAACGAGCTACTTGGATAAATTCTATGCTGGCCAACCACTACTCATTTGCGGCCACAGCCTTGGGGGCGCGGTAGCGTTATTACTTTCCGAAATTCTGCGGCGCCGACCGGAAGGCTACACCATCCAGCTCTACACCTACGGCGCCCCCCGCGCCGCTGATGCAACTTTCGTAAAAAACGCCGAGCCCCTGGTGCATTACCGCATGGTCAACCACAACGATCCGATACCCAGCGTACCCGGCAGTTGGATGAACACAAAGGCAGGCATCTATGGCACGGGGTTGGCGCTGACGTTCGCCAACGTACCGGTCGGCCTTTCGGTGTTTGTGGCGGGCATCACCAACTGGACGGGGGAGAACTATGAACACCACGGAATCTTGCGACATTTCATGCCAGTGGAGTTAGATCGCAAGGAAACCTTTTCGATACTCTGGACGCCCAGTTGCGACACCATCATTCAACACGCCGCCTGCGATGTCGCCCTTCAGCATCAACACGGCCTACCGGATCGTCCGTCGTTACTGTCCCAACTCTTTCACACCGAGAATCATTTCATGGTCCCCAGCTATATTCCCGCTTGTTGGGCGACCTTGCATCGCTGGCAGCAAGCGCAGGTAGCCCAGGACTCCCTGGTAACGAAGCGTGAATATGAATGGGTGGAAAGTGCTCTGGCACACATCACCCAGCGCTTGCGAAACGAAAAACGCCACCTGACAGCACGGGCCGCTCCCAATGGTCGTAGCCACAACCCTGACCATGATGCACTTACCCACGAAATCGACATGATACGAACCACGCTCGCTCGTCTGGCCACGCTGCGCACCGCGTCGGTCAGCGAAAAAGACGTCTACGGAAACCTGGCGGAACAACCCGAACAACTGGCGCAAAGCCTGTCGCGCTGGCATGCCCACCCGGAAAACAGCGTAGCGGTGCAATTGGCGAGGGCACCGAGCCCGGGTACCGAAAATGAGTGGATCAACAATGCTGACGGATACGCAGTCGGTAAACCTTACACCTTGGATATCGACGCCATCGTCTGACTGACTAATTTCTCTGGGTAGCCCTTCCCTTGTTTCCTTTGGGGGCGTTGTGGCGGGCGTCAGGGTTGGCGGTCCAGCTTCTTCAGGAAAACCGTCATTTCCTTTTCCGCTTGCTTGTCGCCATGGGCGCGGGCGGCTGCCAGGCCCTGCTGCCAGGCGTGGCGCGCCGCCGCGACATCGCCTTGGCCTTGGTGGGCTTTACCCAATAGTTTCCACGCCGCCGAGTACTTTGGATCGAACTCGACGCAGCGCTGAAGGTGCTCCGCCGCCCGGGCGAATTCGCCGAGATCGAGATAGCCTTTGCCCAGGCCAAAGCGCAGCAGTGCGTTATCCACACCCTTGTCGAGCATTTTTTCCAGGGAGTCGAGCATGGGGCGCGTCCTCGGTTGGGTCGGTGGTTGGTTTGTTGGCAGTTGGATCGCTTTCGCGAGCAAGCCCGCTCCCACAATGGGATTTGTGTCGAGCCAACCAGCCGCCTACAAATCCGCCTCCTGCACCACCCTCACCTTCTGCGCGTCCAGCGCATACGCCGCGCTCGCCAAGTCGTTGTCGACCTTTTCGATCTTCAGCGTGCCGGTCACCCACAACGGCGTATAGATGTCGTCGAGCTTCAGGCCCTTGGGATAACGCACCAGCACCAGTTGATTGGGCGGCGGTGGCGGAACGTGGATGCAGGCGCCAGGGTAAGGCACCAGGAAGAACAGCGTGCTGCGCCCCTTGGCGTCGGTTTCCAGTGGGACCGGATAACCGCCGATACGGATGTGCTTGTCGTTCATCGACGCCACGGTCTTGGTCGAATACATCACCGCTGGCAAGCCTTTGCTTTGTTTCAGGCCACCTTTTTCGGTGAAGGTGCCGTTGGCTTCGGGGGAGTCGTGGTCGATCTCGGGCATGGCCTCGAGGGCTTTCTGGTCCGACTTTGGCATCAGTTCGAGCCAGTCGGTTTCCGGCAGTTCGGCGGCATGGGCCAGGCCGCTGCCCAGCAAAAGAAGGGTCAACACTAGACGGCGCATGAAAGGGCTCGGCAATGAAGGAAGGTAGAACGCCGAGCATTCTAGCCCCCTCTGCGCGCCAGGCAGAGAGGGCTTATCGCATTTGGATCAGTTTCTTTTGATCAGGCCGTAGATCACCAGCAGGACGATCGCGCCCACCAGGGCACCGATGAAGCCAGCGCCTTGGCCTGCCTGGTAGATGCCCAGGGCCTGGCCGCCGTAGGTGGCTGCCAACGAACCGCCGATACCGAGCAGGATGGTCATGATCCAACCCATGCTGTCATCGCCCGGTTTCAGGAAACGCGCCAGCAGGCCGACGATCAAGCCGATAAAGATGGTTCCGATGATTCCCATGGCATTTCCTCTTGATTGAGTTGCTATGCCAAAGCCTAGTAGGACTTTGGCACCTTGCCATGAGAGAAGCCGGCCGACGAATGGTTCCGCCGATGTTTCAGATTATTGCTCGGCGATCAGCGTCTCGACCTTGATGATCTGTTGGGCCAACGTCGCCCGGTCACCGCAGCGCAGGTTGGCGTGACCGACCTTGCGCCCGACCTTGAACGCCTTGCCATAGTGATGCAGGTGGCAGTCGGCGATCGCCAGGACCTTCTCGGTGTCGGGCACCTTGCCGATGAAGTTGAGCATCGCGCTCTCGCCGACCTTGGCGGTCGACCCCAGCGGCAGCCCGGCCACCGCCCGCAGGTGGTTTTCGAACTGGCTGCACTCGGCGCCTTCGGTGGTCCAGTGCCCGGAGTTATGCACACGCGGGGCGATTTCGTTGGCCTTGAGGCCACCGTCCACTTCAAAGAACTCGAACGCCATCACGCCGACATAGTCGAGTTGCTTGAGCACCCGGCTGGAGTAATCCTCCGCCAAGGCCTGCAATGGATGATTGGTGCTGGCGACGGACAATTTGAGAATGCCGTCCTTGTGGGTGTTATGCACCAGCGGGTAGAAACGGATTTCACCGTCGCGGGCACGCACGGCGATCAGCGAGACTTCGCCGGTGAACGGCACGAAACCTTCCAACAGGCACGCCACGCTGCCGAGCTCGGCAAACGTACCGGCCACGTCTTCAGGGTTGCGCAGGACCTTCTGGCCCTTGCCGTCGTAACCCAGGGTGCGGGTCTTGAGCACGGCAGGCAGGCCGATGGTGGCAACGGCGGCGTCCAGGTCGGCCTGGGACTGGATGTCGGCGAAGGCCGGCGTCGGGATGCCCAGGTCCTTGAACATGTTCTTCTCGAACCACCGGTCACGGGCGATGCGCAAGGCTTCGGCGCTCGGGTAGACCGGGACGAATTGCGACAGGAAGGCCACGGTTTCGGCCGGGACGCTTTCGAATTCGAAGGTCACCAGGTCGACTTCATCGGCCAATTGGCGCAGGTGATCCTGGTCGCCGTAGTCGGCCCGCAGGTGCTCACCCAGGGCGGCTGCACAGGCGTCCGGCGCCGGGTCCAGGAAAGCGAAGTTCATACCCAGCGGCGTACCCGCCAGGGCCAACATGCGGCCCAACTGGCCGCCACCGATTACACCGATCTTCATTCGTCAACCACCTCAGGCAATGCGTGGGTCCGGATTGTCCAGGACGCTGTCTGTCTGCTCAGCGCGGAATTTTTTCAGCACGGTATGAAACTGTGGATGCTTGGCGCCCAGGATACTCGCCGAGAGCAGGGCGGCGTTGATCGCGCCAGCCTTGCCGATGGCCAGGGTCGCGACCGGGATGCCGGCTGGCATTTGCACGATCGATAGCAACGAATCGACGCCCGAGAGCATCGACGATTGCACTGGCACGCCCAGCACTGGCAGGTGGGTCTTGGCCGCACACATGCCTGGCAAGTGAGCCGCACCGCCGGCACCGGCGATGATCACTTCGATGCCACGGGATTCGGCCTCTTCGGCGTACTGGAACAGCAGGTCCGGGGTGCGGTGGGCAGAGACCACTTTCACCTCGTAAGGGATGCCGAGCTTTTCCAGCATATCGGCGGTGTGGCTAAGGGTGGACCAATCGGACTTGGAGCCCATGATCACGCCAACCAGTGCACTCATCGTCGTGCCTCTTCTCTCTGGGCGCCCGCAGGCGCGTCAAAAAACAACAAGCCACGCAGGAAACCGGCGTGGCTTGTTGTACGAATAATGGCCGGGCGAACCGACCGAAGGCCGGGCAGTATACCGAAAATGGTGCGTTAAACGCACTTTCGCCGACCATCTGTCGTTTGGGGCGAAGCGGCGGTTTTATTGACTCGAAGGTCAGCGAAAGAGCGCCATTAAACCATCTGTGGGAGCGGGCTTGCTCGCGAATGCGGTGTGCCAGCCGACATCATCGCAACTGATACACCGCATTCGCGAGCAAGCCCGCTCCCACAAGGGTGACGGTGGTTTTCAAGACCCGGCCGCGCCCTGCGCCACGCCGCCTTCAAGCTTGCGCCACAACAACCGCACGTTGGCCTTGCGCACCAGGGCGCAGCGGTACAGGCGGATTTCCAGTGGCACGTGCCATTGCGTGCCGCCGCAGATCACCAGTTCGCCCCGGGCCAGTTCGGCGCGCACGCTCAAATGCGGCACCCAGGCGATGCCCAGGCCTTCCAGGGCCATGCTCTTGAGACTGTCGGCCATGGCGGTCTCGTAGATCGTGGTGAAACGCAGCGCTCGCTGGCGCAACAATTGATTGACCGAGCGGCCGAGAAACGCCCCGGCGCTGTAGGCCAGCAGCGGAACACTGGCCTCGCCTTCGAGATCGAACAGCGGCTTGCCGTCGGCATCGGCCGCACACACCGGCAGCATTTCAGTCTGGCCCAAGTGCAGCGAAGGGAAGATTTCCGGGTCCATCTGCATCGCCGAATCCGGGTCATAGAAGGCCAGCATCAAGTCGCAGCCGCCTTCGCGCAATGCGTGCACGGCGTCACCGACGTTGGTCGCCACCAACCGCGTGGCGATGTTCATCCCCTCGTTGCGCAGTTGCGCGATCCAGCGCGGAAAGAAACCCAGCGCCAGGGAGTGCGCGGCCGCCACCTGGATGACTTCGCCCTGCCCGCCTTCCAAGTGATGCAGATGACGCAGCACTTCACCCAGTTGCTCCACCACCGTGCGCGCCGTCACCAGGAACAGCTGCCCCGCGGCCGTCAGTTCGACGGGCGTGCGCGAGCGGTTGACCAGCGTAAGCCCCAGCGCCGCTTCCAGGCTGCGGATTCGCCGGCTGAACGCCGGCTGCGTCACGAAACGTCGCTCGGCCGCCTGGGAGAAGCTGCGGGTAGCCGCCAAGGCACTGAAGTCCTCAAGCCATTTGCTTTCAAGATTCATCACGTCCCTCCCACGCACCAAAACAGGTCACACGTCCGCCACACAGGCGGCGTCACATCCGCATTATGCCGAATATGCATACCCCAGTGCTTAACAGCATTGGCCCATTTTTTTCTGAAAGCCTAGGATCCACAGCGTTCCGGCTCAGACCGGGTCCTTATCGAGATGATTTCCGTCATGTCCTCCGCTGCATCATTCCGCACAGAAAAAGACCTGCTTGGCGTACTCGAAGTACCGGCACAAGCGTATTACGGCATCCAGACCCTACGAGCGGTAAACAATTTCCGTCTCTCCGGCGTCCCGATTTCGCATTACCCCAAGCTGGTGGTCGGTCTGGCAATGGTCAAACAGGCCGCCGCTGACGCCAACCGCGAATTGGGCCAGCTCAGCGAAGCCAAGCACGCCGCTATCAGCGAAGCCTGTGCACGATTGATCCGCGGCGATTTCCACGAAGAGTTCGTGGTGGACATGATCCAGGGCGGCGCTGGCACGTCGACCAACATGAATGCCAACGAAGTCATCGCCAACATCGCGCTGGAGGCCATGGGCCACCAGAAAGGCGAGTACCAATACCTGCACCCCAACAACGACGTGAACATGGCGCAGTCCACCAACGACGCCTACCCGACCGCGATCCGCCTGGGTCTGCTGCTGGGTCACGACGCCTTGCTGGCCAGCCTCGACAGCCTGATCCAGGCGTTCGCGGCCAAGGGTGAAGAATTCAGCCACGTCCTGAAAATGGGCCGCACCCAGCTGCAGGACGCTGTGCCGATGACCCTTGGCCAGGAATTTCGTGCCTTCGCCACCACCCTGGGCGAAGACCTGGCACGCCTGAGAACCCTGGCGCCTGAACTGCTCACCGAAGTGAACCTGGGCGGCACCGCCATCGGCACCGGCATCAACGCCGACCCGCGCTACCAGGCTTTGGCCGTACAGCGCCTGGCGACCATCAGCGGCCAGCCGCTGGTACCGGCTGCCGACCTGATCGAAGCCACCTCCGACATGGGTGCCTTCGTGCTGTTCTCCGGCATGCTCAAGCGTACCGCGGTCAAGCTGTCGAAGATCTGCAACGACCTGCGCCTGCTCTCCAGCGGCCCACGCACCGGCATCAACGAGATCAACCTGCCGGCCCGCCAGCCAGGCAGCTCGATCATGCCCGGCAAGGTCAACCCGGTGATCCCGGAAGCGGTCAACCAGGTGGCGTTCCAGATCATCGGCAACGACCTGGCCCTGACCATCGCGGCCGAAGGCGGCCAACTGCAATTGAACGTGATGGAGCCGCTGATCGCCTTCAAGATCTTCGACTCGATCCGCCTGCTGCAACGGGCCATGGACATGCTGCGCGAGCACTGCATCGTCGGCATCACCGCCAACGAAGCGCGCTGCCGCGAACTGGTCGAACACTCGATCGGCCTGGTCACTGCGCTGAACCCGTACATCGGCTATGAAAACGCCACCCGCATCGCCCGTGTTGCCCTGGAAAGCGGCCGCGGCGTGCTGGAACTGGTGCGCGAAGAAGGCTTGCTCGACGACGCTATGCTCGACGACATCCTGCGCCCGGAAAACATGATTGCTCCACGTCTGGTCCCGCTCAAAGCGTGATCGACGCGAACACCGCTCACCAGGTCGAGGGACTAGACACCTCTCACCTTTTGAGGGCTTGGGGATCTTCCCCAAGCCCTTTTTTTAATTGATATCAGTAAAGGATGACTGAACCTGTGGGAAGGAACCTGCTCGCGATAAACGACGACGCGCTGCCCGTTGTAAACCGCGTCGCCCGCCAACTCGAGCAAGCTCGCCCCCACAAGAACCTGACCGAAAGGCCAGGTGTTTCAACGGGTCCGTTTCGTCGGACGCACCACAACTGTGCAGACGGGCACCGCACTGATAGGTATAGTGCCGCCCCTCTTCGCATGAGCGGTCGCCCGCAACGAGACCTTTAAACATGCGAAAACCGAACTAATAACAAACCCGCGAAAGTGGACCGGGACGAAACTTCGCCTCAAATATCGGGCCGCGCGCCGACCGATGTAACGCGATGTTTCCAAATGGCCAGCATTTGCTTAAACAAAAAACAGCGAGGAATACTCATGCTCGAAGTCATCAACGACTTCCTATCAGGGAAAGTGCTGATCGTGCTCATTGTCGGGCTCGGTGGCTACTTCACGATCCGCTCGCGTTTCGTCCAGTTCCGTCACTTCTTTCACATGTTCACGGTATTCCGTGACAGCCTGAAAAGCAGCTCTGACCAACTCAGCTCCTTCCAGGCCCTGATGCTCAGCCTGGCCGGCCGTGTCGGCGCGGGCAACATCGCCGGTGTCGGCATCGCCGTGACCCTCGGTGGCCCAGGTGCGGTGTTCTGGATGTGGGTGACCGCGCTGGTCGGTATGTCCAGCAGCTTCTTCGAATGCTCCCTCGGCCAGCTCTATAAGCGCTGCGACTCCGAAGGCCAGTACCGTGGCGGCCCGTCCTATTACATCCAACACGGCCTGCAGAAACGCTGGTTGGGCATGATCATGGCGTTCCTGCTGCTGGTCACCTTCGGCTTCGCCTTCAACGGCTTGCAAGCCCACGCGGTGACCCATTCCCTGAACAACGCCTTCGGCTTTGACACCACCTATACAGGCCTGGGCCTGGCGGTGTTGCTGGGCCTGGTGTTCATCGGCGGGATCAAGCGTATCGCCAAGGTTGCCGACCTGTTGGTACCGGTCAAGACCCTGGCGTACATCGCCGTGACTCTCTATGTCATCGTGCTGCAGTTTGACCACGTACCGGCCATGCTGGCGACCATCGTCAGAAGCGCCTTCGGCCTGGACCAGGCGTTTGGCGGCTTGATCGGTAGCGCCATCGTCATGGGCGTCAAGCGCGGCGTGTTCGCCAACGAAGCCGGCCTGGGCAGTGCGCCTAACGTGGCCGCTGTCGCCTCGGTCGAGCATCCGGTGGCACAGGGCGTGGTACAGGCGTTCAGCGTGTTCCTGGACACCTTTGTGATCTGCACCTGCACCGCGCTGCTGATTCTGCTGTCGGGTTTCTACACCCCAGGCTTCGAAGGCGATGGCATTGCCCTGACCCAGAATTCCCTGGCGGCCGTAGTGGGTGACTGGGGCCGGATTTTCATCTCCGTGGCACTGTCCCTGTTCGTGTTCACCTCGATCCTCTACAACTACTATCTGGGCGAGAACAACCTGCGCTTCATGATCGGCGACAACCGCAAGGTACTGATCGGCTACCGCGCGCTGGTGCTGGTCCTGATTTTCTGGGGCGCCATCGAAAACCTCAGCACCGTGTTCGCCTTCGCCGACATCACCATGACGCTGCTGGCGTTCGTAAACCTGATCGCGCTGTTCCTGCTGTTCAAGGTCGGCATGCGCATCCTGCGCGACTACGACGACCAGCGTTCGGCCGGCATCAAGGTTCCGGTCTTCGACTCCAGCAAGTTTCCGGACCTGGATCTGGACCGCAAGGCCTGGCCTGCCAACCCGTCGGCACCGGTTGCCCAGCCTGACGCCGCTACCGCGGGCGTGACCGCAGCGCAACGCTGACCGGTAACAAGCTGTCTGGAAAAAACCGGGCGCCCCCCCTGCGCCCGGCGTGACACAACCTGAGGTCGGCGTCATGCTCGGCCTTATGTTGTGGCAGCGAAGTAGAGCTGCCGTTTTCGTCCTCGGAGAACAACCATGAATTCCTCGACCTACCCTGCTGCCCAGCACGTCATGGTGCTCTATACCGGCGGCACCATCGGCATGCAAGCCAGCGCCCACGGCTTGGCACCTGCATCCGGTTTCGAAGCGCGGATGCGCGACTACCTGCACAGCCAGCCCGAACTCGTCATCCCGCAATGGCGTTTTCGCGAAATGTCGCCGCTGATCGACAGCGCCAACATGACCCCGGCCTACTGGCAACAGCTGCGCGAAGCGGTGGTTGATGCTGTGGATGTGCAGGGCTGCGATAGCGTACTGATCCTGCATGGCACTGACACCCTGGCCTACAGCGCGGCGGCGATGAGTTTCCAATTGCTGGGCCTGCATGCCCGGGTCTGCTTCACCGGCTCGATGCTGCCGGCCGGCGTGACCGACAGCGATGCCTGGGAAAACCTCAGCGGCGCACTGGTCGCCCTCGGTCAAGGCCTGGCCCCGGGCGTACACCTGTACTTCCACGGTGAGCTGCTGGCGCCGACCCGTTGCGCCAAGGTGCGCAGCTTCGGCCGTCACCCGTTCAAGCGCCTGGAGCGCCAGGGCGGCGGCGTCAAAGCCTCTTCGCTGCCGGCGCAGTTGAATTACAACCAGCCCAAGCAGCTGGCCAATGTCGCGGTATTGCCGCTGTTTCCCGGCATCAGCGCTGAGATCCTCGATGGCCTGCTCGGCGGCGGTATCCAGGGCCTGGTCCTGGAGTGCTACGGCAGCGGCACCGGGCCGAGCGACAACCCGGCGTTCCTCGCCAGCCTCGAGCGGGCGCGGGACAGCGGCGTGGTGGTGGTGGCGGTGACCCAATGCCATGAAGGCGGCGTGGAGCTGGATGTGTACGAGGCTGGCAGCCGCTTGCGTGGCGTCGGTGTGCTGTCCGGCGGCGGCATGACGCGCGAGGCGGTGTTCGGCAAGTTGCAGGCGTTGATTGGCGCAGGGTTGCCGGTGGACGAGGTTCGGCGGTTGGTTGAGCTGGATCTGTGTGGCGAACTGAGCTGACACGGCCCCGCATCAACTTGTAGTGAGGGGCTTTTGTGGCGAGGGAGCTTGCTCCCGCCCGGCTGCGCAGCAGTCGTAAAGCAGACAGCGCCGTTTTACCTGAATAGAGCCGGTTGCCTGTTTGGGGCTGCTGCGCAGCCCAGCGGGAGCAAGCTCCCTCGCCACAAAAGCGACGTCATACCAAAGTACCCGGCACACAACTTGCTCCGTTCCCAGCCTCCCAAAGGCTGGAAACGAACATGCTTCATTCCCACCTCACCACCCTCAACGCCGTCTCCCTGGTCCTCAACACCTTCAAAAACGAAGGGCTATCCAGTGAGGCGTTGCTGGCCGGCAGCGGCATCAGCGCGGCGGACCTGAGCCGGGCCGACACGCGCATCACCACCAATCAGGAAATGCAGGTCTGCGCCAACGCCGTGGCGCTCAAGCGCGACATCGGCCTGGAACTGGGCCTGCGCATGCACGTTTCGTCCTACGGCATGCTCGGCTACGCCCTGCTCACCAGTGCCACCTTAGGTGACGCTTTGCGCCTGGCGCTGCGTTATCCGGCGTTATTGGGAACACTCTTCGACCTCAACCTGGAAGCGGACAACGAGACCGTCTGGTTCAGCGCCAGCGACTATCGCGAGAACCCGGCCCTGGCGGCGTTCAATGCCGAGTTCTGCATGGTTTCGCTGAAGGTCATCTGCAACGACCTGCTCGGCCGTGTCTTGCCGCTGCGCGCGGCGCGTTTCGAACACCCGGCGCCCGATTACCATGGGCGCTACAAGGCGCATTTCGATTGCCCGGTTCGCTTCGACAGCATCGACAACGCTTTCGCCTTCGACCGGCACTGGCTCGAACAACCATTGCCCCTGGCCGATCCTATCACCCACCAAGCCATGGCCGAACGCTGTCGCCGGCAGAACACCGAATTCACCGGCCGCCAAGCCTGGCTAGGGCGGATCCGCCAACTGCTCGACGCCCAACTGGACGCCGCCCCCGGCCTCGACGGCCTCGCCGAACACATGAACTGCTCGGCGCGCACCTTGCGCCGGCACCTCAAGGAGCTAGGTTGCAGTTATCAAGAACTGCTCGACGAACTGCGCTTCGAACGGGCCAAGCAGATGCTCTGCGAGGATCAATTGCCGATCTATCGGATTGCCGAAAGGCTGGGCTTCAGTGAAACAGCCAGCTTTCGCCATGCTTTCGTGCGCTGGAGCGGGGTGGCGCCGAGTCAGTTCAGGTCCTGAACCTGCTGGGCAAACACCGCTTTCATGTACAACACCAACCCCTGTGGCGAGGGAGTTTGCTCCCGCTGGGTGGCGAAGCCGCCCCAAAAAGTCCTGACGCATGCCTCCAAGCACACCACATCACCGGTCTACGACGGCTGCGCCGCCGAGCGGGAGCAAGCTCCCTCGCCACGGGTCCCAGTGCGTTATGGATGCTTTGTTTATTCTCCTTCCGCCGCCCTTCGCCCAACCCACGCACTCTTGCGCCATTGCCTACAACTACGCCAGAAGCCGCCGGCTTGTGCGCCTTGCTCCCGGATTCTATCGTTTCCCTGCCACTGCCCATCAGTGGTCGGGCTTAGTAGTCATTGCTGGCGAACCGGGTGCCGGACAACGTTGAGCCTCGCTAGCAGGGTCTCGGTGCACAGAAGGGCGACAAATTCGCTGAAACCAAGGATTGAGAAGTGGCAAGAGTTTCACGGCGCAAATATGAGGAGTGGAGAGCTTATGCCAATGCTGCCCGCACAGCTTCCAATGAGCTATTGGCATTGCTAGCGCAAGAATCAGCAGATCCTGAACGAGCAGGTGAGGTTGATTTCGCACTGGTGCGCTTCGGATACATCGATACTCGCGCACTCGAACAATTTGATCTATGGGAGTCAGACCATGGTTTCCCCTGGCATGATTCTCCGGGGATCATCAAAAGCGATGCCCGGCATCTCGATCTCGCGCTATGGTACGGGGACTTACTGTGTGGCCTATGCTTCGCCACGCCCAGCGGCAAACGCGCTGTTGTGCGAATCAAATTACTGGAGGGGCATCCCAAACGGGAGGATCGCCCGCATCCTTTAAAGAGAAGAGTCATAGAACTTTGCGTGCTTGCCGTTACTCAGTATTGCAAGATCATCGGAGCGGAACTCATTGAAATCGATAGCCCACTGCCCGGAGCAGTCCCGGTATACGTCGAGAACGAGTTCCAGATGGTAAACGGCGCCTTGTGTTGACTCTTGATGAGTAATAGCATCATTTCAGAGGTGATCGAAAAATGAGCAAATTGAAAGCAACCCAAAGCGGTAAGGCCGGCAAGCACAAAGGGCAAGACACCTTTGGCTGCTTGTACGTGCGCGGCTTGCGCAAAGCTCGTGTGACTAGCTCGATGGATCTGCGGATGCTCGACCGCATCCGTCGTGGTTCGTCCGATGAGCCAGAGGGTGCGCTCGCTGGTTCGCGTCAGACCAAGCTTTCCGCCAGTGCGTAAGACCAAGACAAAGTGAGAACTGGGCGACCTTGGTCGCCTTTTTTGTGTTTGTCCGGTGACGGCGAATAGCTCTGCCCGCCAATCTCACCGAAACCCTGGCATCTGCCGATGCGGTGGTCAACGAACTGCCTCCGAGCTGGAAGGCTCCCGCCGCTCCATCTCCCTCGGCATCCAGCAACTGATCGAACTGAGTTCATTGTTGGCAAACCGTGCAACTGGATAACGTCTATCCACTATACCCGCTACACCCTCAATCCCGTGGCGAGGGAGCTTGCTCCCGCTGGGTGGCGAAGCCGCCCCAAAAAGTCCTGACGCTGGCTTCCAGACACACCGCAGCAACCGGTCTGCGTCGGCTGCGCCGTCGAGCGGGAGCAAGCTCCCTCGCCACGAGTCCCAGTGCATTACGGATGCCTTGTTTATTCTCTCTCCGCCACGCTTCCGACAAGCCACACATCCTTGCGCCATTGCCTACAACTACGCCAGAATCCGCCGGCTTGTGCGCCTTGCCCCCGGGCCCTATCGTTTCCCTGCCACTGCTCACCAGTGGTCGGGCTTGGCGGCCCGGTACACGAAAGGCGCATAGCCCCTCAATGTGATTGCGATGCCTCTAGCATTAGCAGTCCCATGTTATGGCGGGTTGCGCAAGGATCCCTTCGGGGATGCCGGGTTCCTTTCGTTCCGGTCCGCCAACCTTGTGTAATCCGTCACCCCATCTGCTTGGCGGCAGACGGTGATGGTGCCTCTTACGAAAGGAGCTCCACCATGTTCAAACCTACACCTAATCCGCCGGAGGCGGCCCCCACTCCTTCGCAAACCAAATCCAAAACCAAAAAGCTCGACGAAGCTGCCGAGCGTGCCCTGGATTTCTATCTGTCGCCGAAAACAAAACCTGAAGACTCGACCAAACCAGGCCAGCTCTTCACCGTCATAAAAGACATCGACAACGAAATCCTCCTGACCAACCTCAGCGAAACCCTCGCTTCAGCCGATGCGATGGTCAACGACCTTGCCTTCGAACTGGAAGGCTCCCGCCGTCACGTTGCCCTAGGCATCCTGCAACTGATCGAACTGAGCTCATTACTGGCGAACCGAGCGCTGGATAACGTCGACCCACGCTAACCGCAACACCACCAACCTGTGGTGAGGGGATTTATCCCCGCTGGGCTGCGCAGCAGCCCCAAAAAGGCTGACGCACGCTTCCAGGCACACCGCATCACCCGGTCTGCGACGGCTGCGCCGCCGAGCGGGAGCAAGCTCCCTCGCCACAGGTTGCCGGCAGCCGTACAAGCATCGTCTATGCCCCAACCCCGCGCACACCCGCGCCAACAAGGGGCGATTTACGGTCAAATCTTTTGGCCGTTTTGATCCCCTTTTGGCCTCTCCCGTCGTTCTCTGAAACTGCGCGTGCCGCAAGACTGTGGCTGAACGGATCAGCCCTGCGGAGAACAACAATGCTGACGATCTACTCAGACGATCACCACCTGCACCACGGACGCTGCGAGTTAATGGACGGGCAACTGATGCCCTGCTTCGAAATGCCGTCCCGGGCCGATCATGTGTTGGCTAGGGTCAAGACTCAGGCACTGGGGCCAGTGGAGGCGCCGCAGGATTTCGGCCTCGCGCCGATCCAGCGTATCCACAGCGCGGCGTACCTGGAATTCTTCAAAGGGGCCTGGGATCGCTGGGCGGCACACCACCGTGACGGCGATTTGCTGCCCTTCACCTGGCCAGCGCGGACCCTGCGCGCGGTCATTCCGAAAAGCTTGCACGGCCAACTCGGCTATTACAGCTTCGACGGCGGCGCGCCGATTACCGCTGGCACGTGGCAAGCGGCCTACAGCGCAACGCAGGTCGCCCTCACCGCCCAGGCTGAAATCCAGCGCGGCGCCCGCAGTGCCTTTGCCCTGTGCCGACCGCCGGGACACCACGCCGCCAGCGACTTGATGGGCGGTTATTGCTACCTCAACAACGCCGCCATCGCCGCCCAAGCGTTCCTCGACCAAGGCCATAGAAAAGTCGCGATCCTCGACGTCGATTACCACCACGGCAACGGCACCCAATCGATTTTCTACGAACGCAGCGACGTGTTGTTCGCCTCGATCCACGGTCATCCGGAATTCGAATTTCCGTTCTTCCTCGGCTACGCCGACGAGCGCGGTGAAGGCGTCGGCGAGGGTTTCAATTTCAACTACCCTTTGCCCGCAGGTTCAGGTTGGGACACCTGGAGCGCCGCGCTGGAGCAAGCCTGCGCTGAAATCCAGGGCTACGACGCCGATGTCATCGTCGTGTCCCTGGGCGTGGACACTTTCAAGGACGACCCCATCTCGCAATTCAAGCTCGACAGCCCGGATTACCTGGCGATGGGCAAGCGCATCGCGGCGCTTGGCAAGCCGACGCTGTTCGTGATGGAAGGCGGCTACGCGGTGGCAGAAATCGGCGTAAATGCGGTGAACGTTCTCGAAGGTTTTCAAAGCGCCCAATGAGGAATAACAGCATGAAAAGAATCAAGCGTTTAATGGCTCCGGCCCTGTGCGCCACCCTGCTTTGCGGCGCTGCCCAGGCCGAAGAGCGCACCTTGCGTGTCTACAACTGGTTCGACTACATCACGCCCAAGGCGCTGGAAGATTTCAAGGCGCAGAACAGCCAGGTCAAGCTGGTCTATGACATCTTCGACACCAACGAGGCCCTGGAAGCCAAGCTGTTGACGGGCAATTCCGGCTACGACGTGGTGGTGCCGTCCAACGTGTTCCTGGCCAAGCAGATCGAAGCCGGCGTGTTCCAACCTCTGGATCGCAGCAAGTTACCTAACTGGAACCACCTCGATCCCAAGCTGATGAAACTGATCGAGGCCAACGACCCGGGCAACAAATTTGCCGTGCCCTATATGTACGGCACCATTCTGATCGGCTTCAATCCGGACAAGGTCAAGGCGGCCCTGGGTGACAACGCGCCGGTAGACAGCTGGGACCTGATCTTCAAGGAAGAGAACATCAGCAAGCTCAAGCAGTGCGGCGTGGCGTTGCTCGACTCGCCTTCGGAAATCCTGCCGCTGGCCTTGCAGCACTTGGGCCTGGACCCCAACAGCAAGAAACCGGCGGACTACGCCAAGGCCGAAGCGCTGCTGCTGAAGATCCGTCCGCACATCGCCTATTTCCATTCGTCCAAGTACATGGCCGACATCGCCAACGGCGATATCTGCGTGGCGGTGGGCTACTCCGGCAGCTTTTCCCAGGCGGCCAACCGGGCCAAGGAAGCCAAGAACGGCGTGAAGGTCGACATGCGTCTGCCCAAGGAAGGCGCGCCGATCTGGTTCGACATGCTCGCCATTCCCAAAGGCGCGAAAAACCCGGACGACGCCTACACCTTCATCAACTATTTGCTGCAACCTCAGGTGATCGCGCCGGTCAGCGATTTTGTCGGCTATCCCAACCCAAACAAAGACGCCACCGAAATGGTCGACCCGGCGATCCGCAGCAACCCCAACCTGTACCCGACCGAGGCCGCCATGGCCACGTTGTATACCTTACAACCCTTGCCAAGGGACGCCGAGCGGGCGCGGACACGAGCCTGGACCCGGATCAAGTCCGGGCAATAAATACGCCCCGGCGTGCACAACCCTGTAGCCAGGGGGCTTTTCCCTTGGCACAGGGCTTGTCTGTCGATTGAACGCTCGGCTCAGCCCCAACGACCTCCTCGGCATATACATAGTTACCACCTTCCCTGTCGCGCCGCGCCCTAGCATGGCGTTCCCGAAGCGTTCGCTTGCGGGATTGCCTATATCGCGAGACAGGAAGACTCAGATGACGCAAACCACCACCAGCACGAGCCCCGCCACGCCCAACGCGAACCTCGGCGATGCAGTGCTCAACCAGTTGCTTGCCGGCCCGACATCACCGGAGGTCGCCGCCGCCCTTTTGCGCAACGCCCTCAAGAAGCTATACCCCGACCTTCACCTCGATCCGAACAACACCGTGGTCGGCGAGCCGGACTGGGCCATCATCGACGACGAGATCGTAGAACTCCCCACCCGCTATCAAACCCTGAGCAACATGCTCGCGGCACGGATGAAGCAGAGTTCTGCGACGTTGCTGATCGAAGGTTTTCACTTTCTGACTCATTTGCCGCTGGCCTCACCCGAAGTGCACCTGCCGGTCCGTATCGGCCAGATCGGAAGGCTGATCAACGAGCTTACCCCTGTCATGGTGCCTGCCTGCCAGGAACAACAACTGGAGTACTGGAACACCGCGCTTGGCACTGCCCCGCCTCGCTGGCATGGGCTTTCCAGCATGCTGCACAGGCTCTGGGACGTTCAGGAGGTCAAGGGCTGGACGACGGGCGAATGCGAGATGGCCCGGCAATTGTTCCTTTACCCCGACCTGCAGGACCGCAAGGCCAATGACCCTTATGACACCCACGCGTATCTGGTGGACATCAGCGAGGTCTTCGGCGAAAAGACGATACGCCTGATCGACAATTCCCTGGTGGTCCTGATCGGCAACATCGACAAAGAAGAGACCATCCTCGCGTACTCGTTGCGCCGTGGTTATGAGAAGTTCGATTCGCTGCGGGCGCTGGGGCAGACCTTGCCAGACCTTCTGGGCAACCTGGATGGCAAGAAAATTCGCTGGCGGCTTTACGAGCCCGACGGCAACATCTTCGATCACAAAGCCTGCGGATTGATCGACGCCCAGATACAAATCCTCGGTTCGCCAGATATCCTCAGAGGGTTTATCGTCGACGAGAGCGAACAGCCAGCCAACAGCGCAACGAACACAAAGACCGGCCCTGACGGGGCCTGGTTCGAAAAACAGATGCCTGACTGGTTGCAACAAGCGTCAGCCTCCGACCAGGCGCTGTTCGCCCAACACATGAAGAATCTGTCGGCCTTGGGCAGCTCCCATGCCGGCAAGACCTACCTGGACGATATCCCCACCATCAAGCGCTATGCACTGGACGAGCTGAAGCGGCAGATGCAATCGGAACATGCCGACGCCGCGACGCTCGACCCGCAACAGATCGAAATGCAGATACGCAGCCCCGTGGTCTGGGGCACGTTCGTTGTGCCCGGCAAAATCGAAACCACCCGGTTCAACCTCGTTGACCTTGCCCTGCAAAATCTGATTGCGCTTCCCCTTGGCGACAAGGCAGTCAATTCGGTGGGTGACAACGCGCTGCCTAAATGGATGACCGTCGACTATGTCGAAAAACTCATTACCAAAATCGATATCGGTCGCGTTTATCCCGATCTGATCAAGCGCAAGCTGCTGGGCGATACGACGGAGTCGACCCGTCGTGAAAACCTGTATGTCTCCCAGTTGCGCATCCAATTACCGATGCTGGCGCTGGAGAGCAAGATCCGCGGCCAGGGCAATATGGATGAACGGGGCTACCGCTATGTGGCCGCCCTGATGGAGCCCGAAGAAGCCGAGCGCAAGGTCGATGGCCAACCCATTGTCCTGCGCAAACTGGCGTTCGTATCCGGCCAGGCATCGAGCGACCCAGGGGATGTTGTCACGAATATGTTCGTGATCGGCCCACAAGACTTGGCCGCCGGCCCCTGCGTGCTCTACCGGCCTTTGCTGGAACCGCAGTTGAGCCAGTATCCGACGCCCAGCAACTTGATTTATGCGATCCGGCAAACAGCCTCCTTGCGCCAGTCGGTGCTGGCGTGGCTGCCCGATGGGGTGCGCGAAACCTACAGCCGATACGTTTTCCCGGGGCCCATGCCTTCGCCCTGGGCGATTGTGGAGTTCGCGACGGACCCGTTTTCGGCCTGGACCAACACTGCCCCCGTCAGCTTGAGCAACCAGACCCTGGGCGCGGATTTTCTGCCCTACTTGTTCAAGTCCAACGCCCAGGCCCTGACCGAGCTTGCCGACCGCCAATCGGTATCCAATAGCGAAAGCCGTTGGCAGACGTTCAAACAGGCGAGCTGGATGATTTTCAACCTGGCCCTGCCCTACCTCGGCGCCGCTGTCGGCACCGCAACGTGGCTCTGGCAGATCCTGGACGATGCCGAAACGTTGACCCAGGCGGATGAAACCTCCGACAGCCAGGCCACGTGGGAGGCGTTTGTCGACCTGCTGTTGAACATGGCCATGGCAATCACCGCCCACGCTATCGACCGCGCCCGGGAAAACACTCGCAGTCGTCAGACGGAGGCGCAGCAAGTGGCGCCCGAACTGGAGAGCCAGGCGAAAGCTGAACCCGTCATCGAGCAGCTCGCATCGTTGAAAAGTACTGAGCTGCCGCCTGAACACTATGACGCCATTCATTACAGCGGCGCGTTGGCAGGCAAGTCCGGCGAGCGGGCGAAATTGCTCAAGAGCTTCAGCATCAACAAGCCTGCACACGCCGAACAGCTCAAGGGCGAAGGTCCATTCAAGGGCCTGTACAAAGAGGACGAGGCTTGGTTCGCCAAGATGGCCGACAAATGGTTCAAGGTGACCGTAGAAGGCGATCACGTTGCCATCGTTGACGAGCACGACCCCAAGCGCACGGGCCCGGCCCTGATGAGGCATATGTATGGCGAATGGCAGGTCGACACGCGCCTGCGTCTACGCGGCAGCGGATCGGAGGGTGCCCGGCACAAAGTCATCGCCGACGCCAGAAGCCTGGGCGTTGAACTGCTGGCGGAACTGAACCGCTTTGAAGAACGAAAACCGGAGAGCCAGAAGCTGCTGACCATGAACGCCAAGGAAATGAACAAGGCGTCGGGTTCTGCCAAGGAGCTCAAGCGCATCGTTTATTTGAGCACCTTGAAAACCCAGCGGGAAAGCTACGAAGAGGCGCTGAAGATATTGACCGAATGGCCTGTCTTCGAATCCAGGCCCGACGCCCCGCAAGCCAGGCTGGGCTACCTTAACGCACAAATCAATTTCACCTTCGAGGAAATCGACGCGCTCCAGGAGCGGTTTATTCCCGCCCTGAGAGAGTCCCTGGACATGGTCACCTCGGGTGTCGAGGAAGTGCAGCAGCAGCACATCGACGCGGCCGATGCGATGATCCGGGTCGGTGATGACATGGTCGAACGCCTGGATTACATGGAAACCCGCTTTACCAGCCTCAAGAAACTGGGGCGCGAAGGCTTTGATTTCCTTCGTGAGCATCGTGCCAAGATGCCGGCCTACAAGAGCGACGCCATTCGCCTGATCCAGCTGGATATGTACCGGCATATCTGCCTGACACTGGACAGCGTCAATACCGTGCCTGAAGCCTGGTCAGACGTTAACCAGCTCGTCGACAACATCACGGTCGCGTACCAGAGCCTGCACGATGCCATCGACGAGCGTAGCGTGATCCGGCTGGACGAGCAGATCGATACATTCGGCAGCCTGACAGAACAGTTCACGGCCATCGAAGAGCACCTCCAATACCTGAGCACCGAATACAAGGACAATGTCCGCCCGCCCGAACTCAATCGACTGGGCAAGCAAATCGGTACGATCAAGAAACGCGCGCTGCGTCACCTGGCCTGGGCCCTGGACGAGCGAAGCAACCGACGAAGCACCGACGGCCCGTATGAGGCGCGCCCCAGGCCGCGGAAAAAATTCATTCGGGCACGTTTCTGGGGCCTCGTCAGCGGCGAACCCCGTCTCTCGAAAATGAAGGAGGAAACGGGTTGGGTCGACGTAAAGAATCCCCTCACGGACACGATCATTGCCACCTTCCATCGCAAGGAAACCGGCGAGTGGGTTCCTCATTTGAACGCCGCCCTTCCCGCGATCGTCCCAGCGCTGACCACCAGCATCGAAAAGGGCAAGGCCCTGATCGGTGGATTGACCACGTTCAAGGCGCAGATCCAAACCTACATGAAGACGCCGAGCCGTTCGCCCACCGGGGTCGGCATCATTCTTAACGCCCATGCCAGCCGGATGGAGAAGGTTGGCATCGCCATCACCAAGGCGCTGGACAACGCTTCGAACGAAACGGTAGGGGTTGCCGCGGACGTCCGGCGAGAGGCCGAATCTACCCGTTCGGAACTGAAGAAAATGTCCAAGGCGTTATATGAAGAAGGATTCGAAACCGTACTGAACGTCGTCAAGCAGCGGGCGCCGACCATGGAAAGCCTTATCTGGCTGAAGAGCCGAAACCAGATTTCGATCACCAAACAGAAAAACCGGCAACGGCTGAAAAAAGCCCCCTACGGTTATTTGGACCGTTATGAGATCAAGGACCTGAAAGAAAACAAAACCCTGTGGTTCGCCGACTTCCGTTATTCAACGGACTGGGTCCCCGCCCATACCTACCTGTCCGGGCGTTTGAAAACACCGGAGCAAATCAGCGCGAAAAAAGCCGGTGAGTCGGCCAAGGAGCTCAGTCAGCGCCAACTGATCGACCTTTATCGCAGCGAGATCGCTGTGGACCAGGCCAAGGAAGTGTTCTTCGCGAAACAGCGGTCGTAAGGCGAAACCGGGCATCGGCGGATGCCCGGCGATCAAGCCTTCCACGCCTTTGCCAGACTCGCCAGCGCGCTGCCAATCGCCGCGGGTGGCACGGCGGCAAAGCCCAGCACCAACCCGGCACGCACCGGCAACGTTGTGGTGGGCAACCAGTAGCCACTCAAACCGTTGATTTCGACCCCGGCATCGGTCGCTTGCGCGATCAGCTCGCGCTCACGCTCGATACTGTCCACCGCAACGGTGACGTGCAGCCCGGCCACAACCGTGGGCATGGCACCGACGCCCGCAACGCCCTTCGGCCAACCGGCCAAGAGCGCATCACGGCGGGTCAGGGCTGCCCGGCGCATGCGCCTGATGTGCCGCTGGAAATGCCCGGCGGCCATGAATTCGGCCATGACCGCCTGGGTGCTGACTTCGGAATGGCGCACATCCACGGCCCGCCGCCGGGCGAAGGCGTTGACCAGGCCAGGGGGCAGCACCAGATAGCCCAGGCGCAGGGCCGGGAACGCCACTTTGCCGAACGTGCCGACGTAAAGCACACGGCCCTGGCGATCCAGCGCCGCCAAGGGTGCCAGTGGCGCGCCGCTGTAACGGTACTCGCCATCGTAGTCGTCCTCGACGATCCAGCCGTCGTTGCGCTCGGCCCAGGCCAGCAGTTCCAGCCGTCGGGCGAGGCTCATGACCACGCCGGTCGGGTATTGGTGAGACGGCGTCACGTAGGCCAACCGGCAGCGATTCAAGCTACCGAGTGCCGCGCAATCGAGGCCATCGCTATCAACCGGCACGCCTTGCACGTCGGCACCGGCGACAGAAAACGCATGACCGGCCGCGCGATAGCCGGGATTCTCCACCGCCACGACATCGCCAGGGTCTACCAGCAGCTGTGCACAAAGGCTGATGCCCTGCTGGGCACCACTGGTGATCACAATTTGTTCAGCCGTGCATTGCAACCCTCGGGAACTGCGCAGGTACGCCGCAATAAGGCCACGCAAGCGGGCGTCCCCTTGCGCGTCGCCATAACACAGTTGCTGCAGGTCCGGTTTGCGCCAGAAAGCCGCGTTCAGCTTGGCCCAGACGTCAAAAGGGAACAGATCGAAGGCCGGAACGCCGACCCGAAAAGCCTTGGGCGGACCACTGGGGGGCTGGGCCAGAAAGTGTTTTTCGACGCGATTCAAAGCGTCGCTGTGGATAACTTTACTGGATGGAATCACAGGCAAATCCAGCCAATCTGTGGATAAGGCTGTGGGTAAGCCTGTTGAAAACCCTGTGGACACTTTTGTGGATATGTTTTTCAGCGGCAGCGCTGTGGAAGACAGTTTCGCCACGTAAGTCCCATCGCCGACCCGTCCTTCGATGAAACCTTCGGCGTAGAGCTGATCGTAGGCCCGCACCACGCTGTTGCGGGAAATCGACAAGGCCGCCGCCAGGTCTCGGCTGGCCGGCAGACGCGTGCCGCTGGCCAGGCGCCCGTCCAGCACCCGCGCACGTAGCGCCTGGTAAAGCTGGCGACTGAGCCCATGGCGGCGATCCAGTTCGATTCCGGCAGGGTTGAATGACAGTGGCGGCACGGCGTTATTCATGACAGCCCTCGCGAATGGACCTATCGAATTGGTCGGAAGTGGCTCTTACAACAGACCAATAGCCTGCCTAGGATGCTCGCATTCGCCAAGGAAAATCATCATGTACAACCCCCAAGCCTTTGCTGTCGAAGACCTGCCCCAACTGCAACAGATGATGGGCGATTGCCGCCTGGCCGTATTGATCACTCAGGGTGAACACGGTTTGCAGGCCAGCCACTTGCCGCTGTTGCTGGATACGCAACAGGGCCCCAACGGCAGCCTGTATGGCCATATGGCCCGGGCCAATCCGCAATGGCGCGACCTGGAAGCCGGCGCCGAGGCCCTGGTGATATTCGCAGGCGCCGACGCCTACGTCAGCCCGGGGTTTTACCCGAGCAAACTTGCGCACGGCAAAGTCGTGCCCACCTGGAACTACCTGGCCGTGCACGCCTACGGCACCGCCGAAGTATTCAGCGACGCTCATCGCCTGCGCAACCTGGTCGGCGCCCTCACCGACCGCCACGAAAGCGGCCGCGCACAGCCATGGAAAATCGACGACGCTCCGGCCGAGTACATCGACAGCATGCTCAAGGCCATCGTCGGCTTCGCCCTGCCCATCCAACGCCTGGAAGGCAAGCGCAAGCTCAGCCAGAACCGCGCCCCGGCAGATACCGCCGGTGTGCGCAGCGGCCTCGCCGCCAGCCCCGATCCGCAGGACCAGGCGCTCGCCCGCCTGATGCCCGAATCATTGCCCAAGGAGTGAACATGAGCCAGACCGAAATCCGCCTCGTCAGCGCAGACGACCACGCCGCGTGGCTGCCGTTGTGGCAGGCCTATTTGCGCTTCTATAAAACCGAACTCCCAGACGCGGTCAGCCAGAGCACCTGGCAACGCCTGCTCGACGAGCGTGAGCCAACCCACGCGGCGCTCGCCTGGAACGGCGACACGGCCGTGGGCCTGGTGCATTTCATCTATCACCGGTCAAACTGGAGCATCGAAAACT
The DNA here is from genome assembly GCF_000281895.1 of Pseudomonas fluorescens Q2-87. Classification (NCBI taxonomy): domain Bacteria; kingdom Pseudomonadati; phylum Pseudomonadota; class Gammaproteobacteria; order Pseudomonadales; family Pseudomonadaceae; genus Pseudomonas; species Pseudomonas fluorescens. The sequence goes on from NZ_CM001558.1 coordinate 6,264,378, forward strand.
CCTGCTACCTGCAAGACTTGCTGGTGACGGAGCAGTGCCGTGGCACTGGCGTCGGCCGCCAGCTCATCGAGTTCGTCTACCGCACCGCCAAAGTCGACGGTTGCTGCAAAGTGCACTGGTTGACCCACGAAACCAACGCGACCGCGATCCAGCTTTACGAGCGCATCGCCGAGCGTCCAGGCTTCATCCAATTTCGCAAAGCCTTGTAAGGAGCGCAGCATGTCGATTTCACTCGCCGATTGGAAAGGGGCCCCGGCGCCCTCTGCGCAACGGCTCGAAGGGCGGTTCATCCGCCTGGAAAAACTCGATCCGGCGCGCCATGCCGATGGCCTTTGGCAAGCCCTCGAAGGTCCCGGAGCCGACCCGAAGCTCTGGGATTACTTGCCTTACGGCCCGTTCAAGGATCGCGGCGCATTCGATGCATGGCTCGCAAACCACGCAGCCAACACCGACCCGTACTTCTTCAGCGTGATCGACCGCGCCAGCGGCGATGTGCAGGGTATTCTCAGCCTGATGTCCATCGTGCCGGCCCAGGGCCGCATCGAGATCGGCCACGTCACTTTCGGCGCGCCGATGCAGCGTTCGCCGAAAAGTACCGAGGCGGTTTATCTGCTGGCGAAGGAGTCCTTCGCCCTGGGTTATCGCCGTCTGGAATGGAAGTGCAACAACGGCAATGCCCGCTCCAAATATGCCGCCGAACGGCTGGGGTTCACGTTTGAAGGCGTGTTCCGCCAGCACATGGTGGTCAAGGGACAGAACCGCGACACCGCGTGGTATTCGATGCTCGACTCGGAATGGCCGGCGATCGCGGCAGGGTTCGAGCGCTGGTTGAGTGAAGAGAATCAGCGCGAGGGTGGGCAGGTGCGGGGGTTGGTGGAGTGTCGGTCACAAGTTCTGAGTGACTGACCGGGCGCTATCGCGAGCAGGCTCGCTCCCACAGGGTGCTTCGTGGACCGCTGGTTCGGTGGTCTTCTGTGGGACCGAGCTTGCTCGCGATGGCGGCCATACAGCCAACCGCACCGCCCGATCATCACGAGCAGGCAATCGTCACTCAGGCTTGGGCCTTAGCTCACCAATCTGCTTGATCGAGTCGCGGGTCACGCCCGGCCTTGCATACTGCCAGGCCCAGTCCGGGATGGTCATATGGCTTTCCAGGTACACGGCAAAATCCAAGCGGCTGTGGCCTAGGCGATTGGTTGGAAAATCGAAGTTATAGAGGTATTGCTGGGCCCGGCGTTGGCCGACGGAAAGCAGGTTCTGAATGATCCGATTGGCACGGGCTTCGTCTTTTCCAAGGCTTTCTCTCAGCGCCATCGCAAAGTCCAGCTCAGAGCGCAGCGAACCGGATCGTCCGAGCACTTGGCTGATACTCGCGTCGCTGAAGTGCGGCCCGATCAGATCGAGCCAGATTTGCATGGCGTAATCCGGTCGTATCCTTTGAAGGCGGCCCAATATGCCGGGCGTATTGAACAGGATGGCGACTCGGCTATTGGAAGGCATCTGTCCCGGCGGGCTGAATAGATTCGCGACGGCAGGCACATCAATATTGCCGATGTTCTCCCGACCGGTGCCGAGGTACTTCACGAAGTCGATCAGGTTTTGCTGGTAAGTGACGATACTTTGCAGGTTCTGATCGTCAAACAGTTGCATCCAGTCAATGTCGATACTTTCCATACTCTGCATTTCGGCGTAACGGGTGTCGGCATACTCGGCGATGATCTGATAACGCCTGTCGGACAGTGCCGGGTTGCGTATCCACCTGGCGAGTTCATTCACACGCAGCATGCCACCCAGGTTATTGGCGATAACCCGCGACCTCAAAAGAAAGTTCGCGCGCCTCAGCAAAGTCGGAAAACGCCCGAGGGCCGTCCTCAGCAGGTCGACTGTCCGCTCGGCCGTGTCGGTGTATATAAAATGATAAAACAGCTCGGAGACGTCCTCGACATCCTTGCCGGCATCACGCGCGAGCAGATCCTTTACGTCATCCAGATCGTTGCTGTCCACCAGATAGGCACCGTCGAGCAGCGCTTCAAGCTGGCCTTCATCAAGATGCCCGTGCAGCGCCTCGTCGTGCATGACATAGGCCGAACTGCTGTTGGGGTGGTGATCGAGCAATTGTCTGGCCGTGACGCCGTACTCAAGCAGGATATGGACCACGTCATTGGAAATCAGCAGATACCGGTCATCGAGCAGTTGCTGGACCAACCGACCCTCGACAGGACTCACCAGCAGGTCCTCGAAGACTCGCTTCATGGATTGCCTGTCCTGCCCGGAAAAAGGCGCGCTGATGCCTGCCTTCAATCTCGCCGGAGGCCTGGACGAGAGCATGTGCCCGACTTGCTGGAGGATCTCGGGCGGTAATCTGGACGATGGTTTTTCGGTGATTGCCCTGCGCACGGCACTGTTTGCATGCAGGTCCAGGTAGCGCAAGGTCGGTTGAAACAAGCGATGCGGGTTAGGCGTGCCATAGACGATCCGCGTAAGATCGAGCATTGCCTCTTGGCCCAACAGGCTGGTCAACGAAGGCGCATTCTCAACGAGTGCCTGTTGTGTCCTGGTGGGTGGCGTCGCCACGAATTGCCCGACCTGTGGATGCCGTTCGATATAACCGGCCACTTCGTTGCGCAACCCCTGCATCGAGAACGTATCCCGGGCCAGTCCTGCGTTCAGCCCACGGGAAACGGCATTGAAAAACAATCACCGTCGCTGGGGATCTCCACGATTTCCTCACCCAGCACCAAGCTGTAGTGGTCCTGGGTCTGTCGACTCAGGACGACATCGGTGTCCGCTCGATCCGGATGGCTGCCCAGTGGATAGATGGTTTCGTCTTGCCCAGGGGTGAAGCGCACTGACCAGAGATGCTCGGGACTCTGTTCGTTGATGATCAGCAGGCTTCGGTTTTGCGGCCAATTGGCCAGACGCGTCATGATCGACGGAATCAGATCCATGAGCTGATTGTTCCAGGTACCCGGCGTACGGATCTGCGTGGAAAGTACGGCGGACGAAAGGGCCGGTTTCTTGGGTTTCGAAGGGCCCGGCTGGGGGTTCGGATCGCCCGGTCGTTTTCCACCGCCCCGACCAAACCCGACGGCGCGCCATTCGCCATCGGACATCCGTGCCACGGTACTTCTCATCACGCCACTGGCGCGGATGTCCAATGCCGTCACCGGGTCGACCAGGGTGGCGTCGGTCGCGCTCAGCTTCGTCGCGTCATGCACCCGGAACACGGTGCCATCAGGTTGCCGCACGTACACGGGGCGGGCCGTGACGCTGCCGGTGGCCACGTTGCTGACGGTCGCGCGATAAAAACCCCGGGCGTCCGCAGTCACTCCTCGTATCACCGAGGTGTCCGCCACGGCATAACGACCATAGATCGCGGCATCCAACGGCAGCCCCGTCGCCGCCTCGTCCGGGCCCTGGCGCGCCGTTACCGCGCGGAAAAACGACTGGCTTCGTGTGGGCACCGTCACGCCCGTGGCCAGCCGCCATCCGCCATGGTTCGCCACGGCATGCACCAACGCCAGGGTTTTGAAATTCAGCGGAATGGCCCCGGTCCTGTACACCAGCAAGCCCGTCTTGATTGCGCTCTTGAGCATTTGGAGACCGGGTGCCAAAAACATACCGGCCAGCTCCAGGACGATCTCGATCACCACCTGCCCGAGCCGACCATAGGTTTGATGACGGACATCCCGGTTGCTGTTGGAGCGATGATCGGCGTGAGCACTCTGGAAATGAACGTGTGCTTGATGCAGGGTCTCAAGCAAGTCGCCGGTAATCAACGCGCCGCGAATCAAGGGCCGTCCGCCCTGCTGCCCCAATGTCCGTTTGATCTCTGTCAGGTTGCTCGTGGAAATGCGCGCCCGAAAATAGGCCTGCCAATCCTCCCGTGGCAACAACGCTGCAACGCCGTCGCTCAGATCGGCAAACTCGTGGAAATCTTCCCCTTCGGGTGCATCCGGGAAATAAACGCCAACGGTGCCCTTGATATCTGGCCCGTCCTGGTCGGAGAAAATCAGCGCCCCATCGATGCTGATTGCATTGGCCATCCGCCCATGCTGCCCTCCCGCATCCACGCTGCCCCCGAGGACGAGACCGTAGACATGCACCGCTCGGCCCATGACCGGGCTGCGGTGCCCTGCCGATGGCGACCGCAGGACAGCGTCCAGCCAGAGGGCGATTTTCCTGGTCGGTTTCGGTGGCGTGAAAGCCTTGTCTAACACGATGCTCTTGAACACTTCGCCGCCCTTGAGCGAAGCCTCGAAGCCCTTGAACTTCAGGTTGGCGAGATAAGCGGTCTGCCAGGCTTTCTTGTAGTCCGGCTTATTCATCCGCACCTTGAGCATGGCCTGGTAACTTCCACCGGCATCAATGCTCGTCACCATCCGCGCTAGCTCACGCCCGGTCAGCGTGACGAAATAGCCGTTGGCCGGGTTGCGGATGCGTTGGCCGTCCGGGTCGATCAGGTAGGCGCTCAGCACTTCGCGCATGGCGTTCGGGTACTGGGACGGGCGCAGGTTATCGAGCATCAGTTGGGTCAGGCTGCTGATGCGGGACTGATTGGGATTGGCGCGATTGCCCTGGAAAAGCGTGACCAAGGTCTGGTCCGGATCGGGATCGATGCCGGGATGCACGGTGTTTTGCAGGTACTCCTTTGCCCTCTGGCGGGTGAATTGCAACAAGGTCTGGATGGCGCTGTTGCCCAGCGCATAGGCGGCGTCCAGCACTTGTGTTTCCAGGTTGCGATAGTTGGTTTTTTCCGCCCGCGTCGCGCTTTTATAGAACGCGGCGCGGCTGTTTTCGACCAGCGTTTCCTGACGAACCGCCAGCGGCCCGGCAAGCGAAAGCATGGGCAAATCCAACGCATCTTCAGCGTTTAACGCAAAGGCCGCCAAAGCGGCCGTCTGGTTTTGCGGCGCGTTCAGATAGGCCTCCAAGGAGGCACCCTGAAGCCGCAACAACGCATCCGCTGCCACTTCAAAAACATGCCCCGACAACTCAGTGGAAATATCCTGGATGTTGCGTTTCTGCCCTTCGTGAATGGGGTTTACGTTGTTGAGCAAGTCTTGGAAGGCATTGAATCGCTGCAGACCGCTTTCCAATGAATACAGGAACAACCAGGGCTGATCCGTGCGCTTGATCACCATCGCCGCCGGCCATGTGCGCGGTGCCGCAGGGCCCATATCGAGCATGACGGCATAGACATGCGGGACGGGCGCGCGCAGTAAGCGGCTTCTGTCGGCCTGGGACGGATGGGTGGTGATGAGGTCCAGCAGGCGGTCTTCTTCGCGCTGAAGGGTTCGCGCACTTTGGTCCAGTTGGATGGTTGGATCTCGATCGATTTTGTACAGGTCGAACAGATGCAGGAAACGTCGGGACAGCAGCTGAGCGAGGCTCTCTCGGACGGTGGACGGGGTAGGCGTGTCGAGAACGTCTGCGCCGTTTTCACCTTGGCCAAAGTTGACCAGGTCTTCACGGAACTGACGCTTGAAGCCGTCATCGGTTGTCGGTTCGGCGATATAGAAGACAGTTTCCATGATCGCTGCAGTTTTGCTATCCAGCGGCTTGGCAAAGACGCTGTCCGCTTCCTCCAGCGAGTCAGGACGGATAAAAAAACCCACGCTGTCCACCGAGTAGGTGGGCGGTGTATCGGTCGCCAGGCAGTTCAATATTTCATCGGTGAACGATTGCGAAGCGCTCAATGAACGTCCGCCTATTGAATCGACGCTAACGCGGTTCACGTACCAATGATCCGGGTCGATGTGCTGGAACACTGCACCGCGAAATGTGCTTTGTGGGAACTTCGCCTTGATCCGGCTGACCAGCAGGTTCTTGAGCACCGAGTCGAACGTGGGAAGACCAGCGAACAAGCGCGCCAGCTTCACTTGGTTGGTGTCCAGCAGCGCCAGTTGCCTGACTTGTTCTTTTTCATGGGCACTGAGCAGGTTGCCTTGGGCATCCACCTCGTTAATGACGGGCTGTCCGACGCCCTGGTAGCCGGGCGCGATGCCGCTCTGCAATTGCTGAATGACGTTTTGCGCGGGCACCTTGCCGTTGACCCGCAGTGACGGGAAGTCCACGGACAAATGGCTTATGTGCGGGTAAACCCAGCCTTCGCGCGGCGAGTGGCTGGAGGCAAGCGCCCTGCTTTGATGGGCGAGCACGAAGCCTTGGGTTACGGCGTCCCGCAACGGCACAGACGTGCTCTTGGCAACAGCGGCGGAGTCGACCGTCTCGACTTCCTGGTAAGTGACGTTGACCTGCATGTCGCCGGTCAGGCCCCACTGGCCCAACCATTGATCGGCGAAAGCGTGCGGTTGGAATCGAACGCCGTTGGCTAACAGGCTGATGGGCTTCAAGCGCGCAGCAGAAACCGAGGCTGACGCGCCAGTTTCGTGTTCAGAAAAGACAGACATTCACGTGTCCCGGTTGTGATAAAGGCTGGGACCCTATCGCGCCGTTCGATCGTCAATGACATACATATGTATAGGGGTGGCTGGCGGGCTCGGAGAAAAGCGTAAGTTTGGATGTCCTCCATGCCATGCGTCAGCTTGCAGGATCTCATCCGGTGGCGAGGGAGCTTGCTCCCGCTCGGTTGCACAGCAACCGCTTAGATCTTGGGGCTGCTGCGCAGCCCAGCGGGAGCAAGCTCCCTCGCCACAGGGCCCCATCGAGGTGACCCTCTCGACAGCTTCAGGCCAGCTGTTGCGCCAGCACCGCAATATGCTCCGGCCCGATCCCGCAGCAGCCACCCAAATGGCTGGCGCCGCGCTTCTGCCAATCCGCCGCCCATTGCAGGTACCCCGGCGGATCAAGGTCTTCGCGCAGCGGATCCAGGCCATCGTTGGCCGTCGCTTCCTTCGGTTGCGGCGGGAAGGCGTTGGCGTAGGCACCGATGTGGATCTTCACGCCCAGGCGCTCGAAGGTTTCGCGCGCGGCATCGATCGCCGCGCCGATCACTTCCGGCTGGCTGCAGTTGAATAGCAGGGTCTCGACGCCCAGCTCAGCGGCAACCGCCGCCGCCTCCGCCACCGGCTCACCGGAGCGCAGGCGCGGTACTTCATCGGTGTCTTCATCTTTCAGAGTGAACGACAGCCAGAACGGCTTGCCATCCTTTGGCAACCCGGCGTGAATCGCCCGCGCTTCGACGGTGGAACTCTGGGTTTCAGCCAGCCACAAATCGACATGCGGCGCAAGGCCGGCCACCAGTGGCGCCAGCAGTTCACCGGCGCGGGACGCGTCGAACAGGTCGGGGCGATAGGAACCGAACAATGGTGGCAGCGATCCGGCGACCCGTACCGCTTTACCTGAAGCCTGCACCGCCCGCCGGGCCAGCTCACCGGCCAGCGCCGCCAGGGCCTGGCCCTCTGCGGCGAATCGCGCCTCGCCAATATGGAACGGCACCACCGCATAGCTGTTGCTGGTAATCACGTTGGCGCCACTGGCAATGTAGGCCGCGTGTACGGCCTCCACTGCCTGGGGGGCTTCGCTCAAGGCCAGCGCCGACCACTCGGGCTGCCGGAACGGCGCGCCCCGGCGTTGCAGTTCGCGGCCCATGCCGCCATCGAGAATGACTGTCGTTGCTGCGCCCATATGCGATTCACTCATAAGCTTATGAAAAATACTCACTACCGGAGTTGTTCTTATAACTATTTAATACGCACCATTCAGCGAACTACAACTTATTTTTCTAACAGGGCCCTCACATGAAATTCCAACCATTGCTGGCCCTGGGCCTGACTCTTCTGGCTGCCTCTTCCCAAGCGCTCGCCGGCGTCACGCTGGATCGCATCGAACAGAAAAAAGAACTGGTCGGTGTGCTGATGGAAAGCTATCCGCCCTTCTCGTTCCTCAACGATCAGAACCAACTCGACGGATTCGACGTCGACGTGGCCAAGGCCGTGGCGCAGAAACTGGGCGTGAAGCTGCGTCTGGAAACCCCGTCCTGGGACGTGATCGCAGCCGGTCACTGGAGCGGACGCTACGACATCTGCATTTGCTCCATGACGCCGAGCAAGGCCCGCGCCGAAGTGTTCGATTTCCCAGTGCAGTACTACGCCTCGCCTGCGGTAATCGTGGTCAACGCCAAGGACAACAGCATCCATGGCGCCAAGGACCTGAGCGGCAAGAAAGTCGGCCTCACCAGCGCCTCCAGCTACGAAAGTTACCTGAACAAGAACCTGGTGATCGAAGGCGCCGAGGATACCCAACTGAGCTATCCGTTCGAGGATGTGCAGGTCGCTCCATACGATACCGACAACGTAGCGTTCCAGGACCTGGGCCTCGGCGCCGGGGTACGCCTGGACGCGGTGCTGACCAACCTGGTGACCGCCCAACCGCGCCTGACCGAAGACAAGCGCTTCAAACTGGCCGGCGAGCCGCTGTATTCCGAGCCAAACTCGGTCGCCATCGAAAAAGGCGACGCCCAATGGGACAGCCGGGTGCGTGAAGTCTTCGCCCAGTTGAAACAGGACGGCACCTTGAGCAAACTCTCGCAGAAATGGATCGGCGCCGACATTACTCAATGACTTCTTTTCCGCCCCCTCAGCCGCCGCCACCGGTGGCTGAGTCACGCCTGCAAAAATTCTTCGGCTTTCGCACCCGGCTGTACCTGACCTGGGCAGCGATGCTGGTGCTGTTCGCGAGCTTCTTCCTGAGCTTCGACCTGAAGTTTTCCATCATTTTGGACAAACTGCCGAACCTGCTCGGCGTGCACCTGGCCCCCAATGGCTTTTTGCAGGGGGCGGCGCTGACATTGTTCTTATGCCTGTGCTCGATCGTCGCGTCGTCACTGCTGGGCTTCATCACCGCCCTGGCGCGGCTGTCCAGCAGCGCAGTGGCGTTCGGCATTGCCAGTTTCTACGCGTCATTCTTTCGCGGCACGCCGTTGCTGATCCAGATCCTGCTGATCTACCTGGGCCTGCCCCAACTGGGCGTCGTCCCGGGTGCGATTGCCGCCGGGATCATCGCGCTGTCACTGAACTACGGCGCCTACCTGAGCGAAATCTTCCGCGCCGGCATCCTCGGCGTCCCCAACGGCCAACGCGAAGCCTCCCTCGCCCTGGGCCTGAGCGAAACCGTGATCTTCTGGCGCGTCACCCTGCCCCAAGCCATGCGCACTATCATCCCGCCGACCACCAACCAGTTCATCTCCATGCTCAAGGACTCCTCGCTGATCTCGGTGATGGGCGTCTGGGAGGTGATGTTTTTGGCGCAGTCTTATGGGCGTTCCAGTTATCGCTATATTGAGATGCTGACTACGGCGGCGATTATTTACTGGTTGATGTCCATTGCGCTGGAGCTGATTCAGGCGCGGATGGAGCGGCATTATGGGAAGGCTTATCTTAAGCGCAGCTGACCTGAGTAACACGACAGCAGCGGATCAAGACTCCTAGGGGAACTTGAGAATCCTAAAGGGCTTTTTTCGCCTCAATAGCTACGTTGAGATTTGCGAGTCGGCTCACGCCATTTTGAAGAAGCACGAGATTGTCAGGCTCAGACATGAACCATGCAAAGGTGCCCCAAGCCAGACCCGTTATAGTTTTCTTGAATCCAGCTGCCTCCCTGTCTGCGTAAGCCGTAACAAAAGCGACTTGCGAGCGGCTGAAGCCACCATTGTCTGTTATCGCGTATAACGCTTCCTGCCTGCGGGGTGTAATAGCGCCGTCGGTGGCGACAACCTCAACAAATACGATCAACGGCTCGGCCGGACCAAGATCCACCAGAATCAAGTCCGGAAGATTTTTCTGAGCCTCTATATCAAGCCCGATAACTGAAGCAAGCTGGAGGTCAGGATGAGCAACTTTGTTACCTGACTCACTCAGCCAAATTACCCCCGGCCTTTCCAAAAACTTGACGGCGAAAACCTCCACGACGGCTTTCGATATGTCTGAGCTAGGTCCCGGAACGAGCCGGCGGGTGTCTCCATTCGGGAAAGAAACCAAGACCCCATCCTTTCCCGTTGTACCAGCTCGCATAAGGGACACACGTGCTCGTGCACTGCGGGATAGATGCTTTTCCTGCCATGCCAGTATGGCGGCCAACAAATCCTCTGCGACAAGATCAGGGTCAAAAAGAGCAGCAAGGTCCGCCTTAAGTGCATAACGAGGAGCGCCTGATGTCGTCGGTACGTCAGGCCGCTCGAGCACAGCCCCCACCACCAGCAAACCCTCTCTCAAGGTTTCGTCGCGAATAGGTTCACGGGTGTTGTCCGCATACCAACGGACGCCAGGTACCTGAAAGGTTTTCTTCCGCAAATTGGCCCGGTAACTTAAACGAGCGATCTCGCAACAATCTTCAGCCTGTGCATCCGTCATCCGATAAACATGCACCGGCCCCAGCCAAACATCCAAACCTTCGACTGCTCCAATATAAAGCATCGCAAAAATTGTGCTTGCCGCCAGCTCACGTGTGCAATAGGAACGGTTAGGCGTTCCCTCTGGAAAAATCAGAGGCAACCTTTCGGATATCAACGAACGTGAGACATAAGGTGGTAGCACATTTCTTCCTTAGAAAAGTTTGGAACAAGCTGCTTCGATGGACTCTTTTGAAGCGTCAGCCTCAACCAACCCTGCTAACTCCTTCAAGGCCGCCGGATCGGGTAAAGGCAAGGATTCAAGCTCATAGGCTGAAACTGCTACAGAACCACTGACGCAACGAAACGCACGGTCAGCCGCCCCGCTGTTCAAAAAAGCAGCAAGCACAGCAGTATTAACTTTGGGAACGTCTGTGATGGGTCTGACCATGTTGATATGGTTCTCTATCACCACTCCGCCATGCGACTGAAGAAAATCTATTGGTAACGCAGCTGCGATAAGGCGGCGGCTCTGCTCTTTTGCAGTGGTGCGCTGTAAAAGTACGCAGGGCTGGGTCGTCACCAACCATTGATCAGAGGGCGCCAGCTCAAAATAAGGAGCATGGTTCTTTTTCTCTGCTCTAAAAACAAACTCCCCATCGGCTGTAATTGCCTCAGCCCATATAAGCGGTAGCCGACTGCTACCAGCTTGGTAGGTCAGTTGCGATTTATGGCGATTCCAGACCAACGGCCCCGTACTGACTCTATATCCCCAGTCAACAAGACGATGGGGCATCTCAGAAAGCCTTCCCACAAGTTTCGTTTGGTTGGGATTCCGAGGTAACAGCCAAGGCAAAGTGCAGTCTTTAGGCAGGATGATTGACCCTGTCTCTCTAATTTCAGTCACACCGTCCGCAGATATTATTTCAGAGACAACAACAGGAACGGCTTCGCCAGCCTTACGGTAGGTGGTGAGAGCCATTTCTTGAAGAACATCATCAAAAACACCTTTACGGGCCGCAACGAAATCTATGGAAATCGGAGGTGCTTCTTGGCCAATCAACGCACGCAGATTTTTGAAATACCCCCCCGCCAAAAAAGAAGTAGGGGTAACAAAAGCGATCAACCCACCCGGTTTGGTTTGACGAATGGCAAAGTCCGTAAACAGTCCGTAAAGATTGGCATGACCGTATAGAGAGCGCTTATATAACTCGCGCGTTTCGACATCCAGCTTGGCTTTGCCATACGGCGGATTACCAATGACCAAATCGAATCCGTCTTTAGGCGGGCTATTCCGCAACGAATCACAAACCGTGATCATGACAGGTAAGCGCAGACCCGACGAGCGACTGATGGGCAGCAACACTGCGTCCAAAGTAACTTGACTGAGCCAGGCTCCGAACGGATCTATTTCAAAGCCATGCAGCCGGTTACCAATACTTTGCAGCAGCAGTCGCGGGCTGCATTGTGCAAGCTCCTTCATAATCCGCTGCGCAATGGGTGCGAGAAACGCACCACCGCCACACGCCGGATCCAGAACACGACATTTCGCCCAATCAACATTCGCTGACGTGGCCTGATCGATAAGCCGCGCGGTTAGAGCTGGAGGCGTATAGAAAATCCCATACTCTCCGCGATGCTCCACGGGCAGCATACTGGTGTAGGTAAGGCCTATCTGATAGGCAGCCGTCTCAGCATCGAATTCTGAGGCCGCCGTACCGATCTGCTCGGCAAGCAAGCTGGCGGCGTCTGAAAGTGTTGAGGTTTCAAATTCGGCAATCGGTGCACGAAGCTCCTGAGGAGCGATTTCATCTTGGTTGAGGCCGCGCCACCAAGCTTCAATTAGCCGAACGCCAAATGCTCTTGCCAAGCTCAACTGTTTGTCTATGGGGAACCCGGCAGCCAATGCACGAGCCGTAGCCCTGGCAGTAACCAACGACTGAACCGGTACCTTCAAAGCAAATGGAACGTCCAGCTCAGCAAATGTCATTTGCGCCTCTTTTGCCATACACCCCCCATAGCGGGTCGCGATTCTACCTTGCTTTGAAGGTCAAGACGCCCCGGCTATCGCCCTTACGCGATGTTGCGTTAAAAAAAGGTAATCAACAATTAGCAATTGGCTCGGCAAACCTAGCCATCAGCTTAAAGGCCGATAAAACTGTATGAATATACAGCTTTATCGTAGCAATGCTAATTCATCGGCTAAACGGTTGAGCTGACTGAACCTGTCTGGCTTGCAGACGGATTGCTATTAGCCGGCGCCTGGAGATCACCCTCTCCATCGACGCGCCATCCCAACACCTCCAACGCATCGCAACCGTCCTGCAACAGCAGATGCGCGGCGCAGGTGAAGTGCTCCAGGTCATAAACCCTCGGCGTTTTTCATGCATAGACAGGAAATGCTGTTGAGTAAGTCTCGAGCAGCTTTTATACGATGGGCAGCCGTTTCCAACAGATCGGAGGCACTGGCTTCCGTGTCGATAAACAGTGTGGCTCCGACGCTGGTATTTGCTTGAAGGGGGTAATACTTGATCATCGGGTTGCTCTCTTGAGTTAAGAGCTACCACCGTTCGCGGCTAAACGAATATGGTGGCAGCTGTACGCGGGTTAGCCGACCGGACAAGAGAATCCGGCACACCCGAAGATGTCCCCCGCACAGCCGCCATAAATGTAAAAACATTGGGCGACAAAAAGCGCCGCCATCGGGGGCGCCCGTGCACTCTTGTTCGACCGGCTAAGATCGATCACCGATTAGTCGATGACGAGAGAACTATAGGCGAGGCCCCAACGAAACAACGCTGAGTTTCTGTATCTCGGAACCATCCTACGCGAAACACGGAATGGGTCTACAAAGCTTAATTTTGATCGGCCGGAAGCCTACCATCACGAACCCAATCTGTATCGAGCGGTTGATGCCCGATAAAATTGAAAGGTCCGAGCAGGCTGTAGGGCAAAGCTCAGCCCCATGAAATCCAACGACACGACACGCTGATCGCAGCACAAGCAGCCTACAAATTTCATCCGCCGAATCTTGCTCTCGCAGCGAACAAGGCTGGCATCGCCACCCAGGCCGGAATTTTTACAGTGAGACCTCCGTCATAAAAAGGTCCACTCGATGCCAACCCAACCTTCATTTCTGCCCCAACATCTCGCGCTGGCGATAGCTTTGGCACTTGGCTGCGCCGAGGTTTCCATGGCTCAGTCAGTTGCCGAAACTCCCACGACGGCTGTTCTTCAGGAGCGTCTCAAGACCCTCGAAGAAGCTACAGATACCAAGCATCACACTGTCTCCACCGCCCGCAAAGGCGGCATGAAACTGACTAAGGCCAACGATCTGGTCAACGTCACCGCAAAGGGTGCGTTCAGCGGGCCTGTTGATGGAGGTGGCGGAAACAACGTTCTTCGATTGGGCGATGCCCTGAGCCCAAGATTGGCTGAAACCCGCAATTTCGAAGCTTTGCACGTCACGAAAAACGAATGGGAACACACCGGGAATTTTGGCGGTTGGGCAGTGATTGAAGCGCAAACCAAACTCGTAAATATCGGCCATATCGACGGACAAGTCGGGGTGCTCGGTACGTTCGATAACAAGGGGGTTGTCGCCAATCGCGTCATCGTCGAGCCAGACGCCCATATGACCAACTCAGGCACGGTGAATGGCGCTGTCCATGTACGCGAGAAGGCCCGCTTCAGCGGCAGTGGATCTGTTGAGTTCCTGAGCGTGGCGGGCCAGCTGAAGGTCGGTCCTGAAATCGGCGCACCCTCGATCAACGGAAACCTTGAACTGTTGAAAGACGCCGAGCTGATCTACGGCATCGATGCCGCGGGCGCCAGCGCCACGATCAATGTCGCAGGCACCGCGACCCTGAACGACGCGACCCTGAGGATCGACGCCGTAGAGGTTGAGAACATGGGCACAAGCCAGCACACCGTGATCCGTGCGAAGCAGATTGAAGGGAAGTTCGGCACGGTCATCGATAACCTTCCCTTCATGACCGCGACCCCACACTACAACGGGACGGAGGTTGGCCTGGCTTATGCGCGTAATGACGTTCCGCTGAAGGCTGCTGCGAAGAACGAAAACGCTGAAAGATTCACTGGCGGTATCGAAAAACCACAACGGGTCACAGCACTGCCACCCAAGCCTGTCGGCAACGTAGCGGTTTTTCAGGCACCTGCCACACTGCCGAAGGTCGATAGTCCAGCACAACACCCCAGCAAAACGCAGCCAGTCGCCAGCACTGAGCCGAAACCCAACGCCGCCATCACCGCCCTGCTCGGCACCAACATGACCACCGCCGCCGATGCCATTGACCAACTCAGCGGTTACGACACCGCCGATCTGGGCAACGCCACCCTGAGCAGCGTCGCGCCGATTGCCACAGGCTTACTCTCTACCATGGGCCGCAAAACCTCGGGGGGCGGGCAAGATAACGGTCAGGTCTGGGTCCAGGCTGTCGGCCACAACGGAAGTCTCGCCAAGCAATTGGGAAGCTATGCCATGAAGCATTCGACCAAGGGGGTGATGCTGGGCACCGACTGGGCGATCAGCCCCGATTGGCGGCTAGGGATCATCGGCGGCAAGACGCAAACCCGGCTGGACAGCCATCAGTTCGAAGGCGCACTCGACAGCTGGCTCGCGGGCGCATACGCCTTGCGCCAGGACGGGCCTCTGGCCCTGCGCCTGGGCGCCGTTTATGGCAGCCATGACGGCAGCACCAAGCGTCACGTTGCCTTCAACCGTTACAGGGACAACCTCAAGGGCAGTTACGAAGCCAACACGCATCAAGTCTTTGGGCAGGTTGGCTACCGGTTAAATATCGCCCATCTCGATATCGAGCCCTACGCCCACTTGGGTTATCAACGCTATCAACGCGAGCGCTACAGCGAAAAAGGTGGGGACGCCGCAGTGCAATACAACGACCAGACCCAGGATCACTACAGCACCGATCTTGGTCTGCGCCTGGCCCGGCCCTTTACGTTTGACCAAGGCATGGCATTGACGCCCCGACTGGATGTCAGTTGGAGGCATTTATACGGCGACATCAAAGGTAGCTCCCAGCAGCGCCTGATCAGTGGAGGAAACACCTATCGCATCGAAGGTGTCGAGCTGGACCGTGACAGCCTGCTCGTGCAAGCGGGGCTGGACTTGGCCGTCTCGCCACGTCACATCCTGGGATTGAGTTACCGCAGTGAAACTGGGCAGGACAACCGCAGCGGTTCGCTAATGGGCCAATGGCGGATGATGTTCTGACGGACAAAAAAAAGGGGAGCACATGCCCCCCCGAGGTTAAAGCGTTGTATCGAGGCTGTTAACTCAGCCTTCGATCTCGATCAGGATCTCGCCCGGATTGACGCGGTCGCCCTTGGCCACATGAATCGCGGTGACCTTGCCGGCGATAGCCGCCTGCACTTCGGTTTCCATCTTCATGGCTTCGGTGATCAGCACCGCTTGGCCGGCCTTCACCACGTCGCCTTCCTTGACCAGCACATCGACGATGTTGCCCGGCATGGTGGTGCTGACGTGGCCCGGCGCGGTGGCTTGCTTGCGCTTGCTGCTGCCGCCGCTGACAAACTCGTTGAGCGGTTCGAAGACGACCTCTTCGGGCATGCCGTCGATGGAGAGATAGAAGTGCCGCTTGCCCTCAGCCTTGACGCCCACTCCGGTGATGTCGACGCGATAGGTCTCACCGTGAACGTCGATGACGAACTCGGTTGGCACACCTTCGCCACCCGCTGAACTCACGCTGCCCGCTTCTGGGATAGGCAACAGTACTTCTGGGGTCAGGGTGCCGGCTTCGCGTTCTTCGAGGAATTTGCGACCGATGTCCGGGAACATGGCGTAGGTCAGCACGTCCTCTTCGGACTTGGCCAACGCGCCGATTTCCCCACGCAGCTTGGTCATCTCCGGCTTGAGCAAATCGGCCGGACGCACATCGATCACGTCTTCGCTACCGATGGCCTGGCGGCGCAGCTTCTCGTTCACCGAACCCGGCGCCTTGCCATAGCCGCCCTGCAGATAGAGCTTCACTTCGTTGGTGATGGTCTTGTAGCGCTCACCGGCCAGCACGTTGAAGAACGCCTGGGTGCCGACAATCTGCGAAGTCGGGGTCACCAATGGCGGGAAGCCGAGGTCTTCGCGCACTCGGGGGATTTCCGCGAGCACTTCGTTCATGCGGTTCAGGGCGCCCTGCTCTTTCAGCTGGTTGGCGAGGTTGGAAATCATCCCGCCCGGTACCTGGTTGACCTGGACGCGGGTGTCGACTGCGGTGAACTCGCTTTCGAACTGGTGGTATTTCTTGCGCACGGCGTAGAAGTACAAGCCGATTTCCTGAAGCAGTTCCAGGTCCAGGCCGGTGTCGAACTCGCTGCCCTTGAGGGCGGCGACCATCGATTCAGTACCCGGATGGCTGGTGCCCCAGGCAAAGCTGGAGATGGCGGTGTCGATATGATCGGCACCATTTTCAATAGCCTTGAGCTGGCACATCGCAGCCAGGCCCGCGGTGTCGTGGGAATGGATGAAGACTGGCAGCGACTGCTCGCTCTTCAGCGCCTTGACCAGTTCGCCAGTGGCATACGGGGTCAACAGGCCGGCCATGTCCTTGATCGCCACCGAGTCGCAACCCATGGCTTCCATCTGCTTGGCCTGGGCCACGAACGCATCGATGGTGTGCACCGGGCTCGTGGTGTAGGCGATCGTGCCCTGGGCATGTTTGCCAGCTGCCTTCACCGCCTCGATGGCGACCTTCAGGTTACGCACGTCGTTCATCGCATCGAAAATACGGAACACATCGATGCCGTTGACCGCAGCCTTGGCGACGAACGCCTTGACCACGTCATCGCTGTAGTGGCGGTAGCCCAGCAGGTTCTGGCCGCGCAGCAGCATTTGCAGGCGAGTGTTGGGCAGCGCGGCGCGCAGTTGGCGCAGGCGCTCCCATGGATCTTCCTTCAGGAAGCGCACGCAGGCGTCGAACGTCGCGCCGCCCCAGACTTCCAGGGACCAATAGCCGACTTTGTCGAGCTTGTCGCAGATCGGCAGCATGTCTTCGGTGCGCATGCGGGTGGCGAGCAGCGATTGGTGGGCGTCGCGCAGGATTGTGTCGGTAACAAAGATCTTCTTGGACATGGTCATGATTCCTTACAGGCCTGCGTGGGCGGCAATGGCGGCGGCGATGGCCAGGGCCAGCTCTTCGGGTTTGCGCTTGATCGAGTAGTTGGTCAGTTCAGGGTGGCTTTCAACGAAGCTGGTATTGAACTGGCCGCTACGGAATTCCGGATTGCGCAGAATCTCCTGGTAATACGCTGCGGTGGTCTTGACCCCCTGCAGGCGCATGTCATCCAGGGCTCGCAGGCCACGGTCCATCGCCTCTTCCCAGGTCAACGCCCAAACCACCAATTTCAGGCACATCGAATCGTAGAACGGCGGAATGGTGTAGCCGGTATAGATCGCCGTGTCGGTGCGCACGCCCGGACCGCCGGGGGCGTAATAACGAGTGATCTTGCCGAAGCTGGGCAGGAAGTTGTTTTTCGGGTCTTCGGCGTTGATCCGGAACTGCAACGCGAAACCACGGTGCTGGATGTCTTCCTGCTTGACCGACAGCGGCAGCCCGGAGGCGATGCGGATCTGTTCGCGGACGATGTCGATACCGGTGATTTCTTCGGTGATGGTGTGTTCCACCTGCACGCGAGTGTTCATCTCCATGAAGTACACCTCGCCCTCGGCGAGCAAAAACTCCACGGTGCCGGCGTTCTCGTAGCCCACGGCCTTGGCCGCACGCACCGACAAGTCACCGATGTAGGCGCGCTGTTCGGGAGTCAGTTGCGGGCTCGGGGCGATTTCAATCAGCTTCTGGTTGCGGCGCTGGATCGAGCAGTCGCGCTCGAACAGATGCACGACATTGCCGAAACTGTCACCGAGGATCTGCGCCTCGATGTGCTTGGGATTGACGATGCATTTTTCCAGGAACACTTCCGCCGAACCGAATGCCTTGGTGGCTTCGGAGATAACGCGCGGGAAGGCTTGTTCGAGTTCTTCACGGCTGTTGCAGCGACGGATACCACGGCCACCGCCGCCGGACGTGGCCTTGAGCATCACCGGGTAACCGATCCGGTCGCCTTCGGTCAGGGCCTCTTCGATGCCCGCCACGTTGCCTTCGGTACCCGGCGTGACCGGCACACCGGCCTTGATCATGCTGCGGCGCGCTTCGGTCTTATCGCCCATGCGACGAATGACTTCCGCCGACGGACCGATGAATTTGATTCCGCGTTCGGCGCAGATATCCGCCAGTTCGGCGTTTTCCGAAAGAAAACCATAGCCTGGATGCAAGGCATCACAGCCGGTTTCCACCGCCAGGTTCACCAGTTTGCGCGGGTTGAGGTAGCCGGCCAGCGGATCGGCGCCGATGCTGTGGGCCTCGTCCGCACGCTTGACATGCAGGGCATGCCGATCTGCGTCGGAATAGACCGCGACCGAGCGAATGCCCATCTCGGCGCAAGCGCGCACGATTCGCACGGCAATCTCACCACGGTTGGCGATCAGGATCTTTGTTATCAATTGGAGGTTCCCTTGAGCCGGTGATACCACGACCTGGGATCCAGGCCGACGCGTGACCAGATGTAACAATTGGTCGCACCTCCACACTAGCCCTGGCTGTTGATTAACAAAAATGAATAATTATTGGGCCATGCATAAGCAAAGACTTATAGTTGGCCCATTCGTCATGGTCCAGAGTGTGTAGAAAATGCGTAAGTCATTGATGCGTATGACGTTGCGTCAATTGCAGATTTTCAACGAGGTGTGCGACTTGAGGTCCTACAGCCGCGCAGCCGATGAAATGTCTCTCACCCAGCCGGCCGTTAGCCTACAGATCCGGTCCCTTGAAGAGCTGATTGGCCAGCCGCTGTTCGAGTATGTGGGCAAAAAACTCTACATGACCGAGGCCGCCGAAGCGCTGCAACGGGCCAGCCGGGACATTTTTGGACGCCTGGAGAACCTCGACATGCAGCTTTCGGACATGCAAGGCTCGCTGCAGGGTCAGCTGAAGCTCGCCGTTGAATCCAGCGCCAAGTACTTCGTTCCGCACCTGTTCGCTGCGTTCAAGCGCCAGCATCCGGAGGTCAACCTGAACCTCACCGTGGTCAATCGCGGCCAGGTCATTCGACGGCTGTCGGACAACCGGGACGACGTGGTGATCATGTCCATGGTGCCGCAGGACATGGGCCTGGAATTCCTGCCGTTTCTCAACAATCCCATCGTGGCCGTGGCCCCGCCGGATCATCCGTTGTGCCACATGGGCCCGCTGCGCTTGCAGGACCTGGAACCCTACACGTTGCTGCTGCGCGAGCCGGGGTCAGGCACGCGGCTGGCGTGCGAGGAGTATTTCAAGGAGAAACGGGTGCACTTCACGCAGACACTGGAGGTGGCTTCGGCGGAGGCCCAGCGCGAGTGCGTGGTGGCCGGGCTGGGCGTGGCGCTGTTGACGCGCCACGCCGTGAGCCGGGAGTTGTCTTCCGGTGCGCTCGTCGAACTGCCGATAGAAGAGTTGCCGCTGTATCGCAGTTGGTGCCTGGTACAGGCCAGGGCGAAACGCTTGTCGCCGGTGGCCCACGCCTTCCTGGCGTTCGTTCGCGCCGAGCGCGCTCAGATCATCGGTCTGGTTGAGCGCTTCGACGGGAAGCCGCCGGCGTTGCCTGCCAGTAATTGAACTCCACCGTGTCAGGGAATTCGCTGATCTCAGCCAAGAGCTGGCGTTGCTCACAGCGGTCTTCGATTGCACGACGAAACGCCATGCGGCGCTGGTCTTCCTGCTGACGACGGGTTTTGACGGCGCTGCGTTCTTCGTAGGACTGGGTCATGTCGAGACTCCCAAGACGTATACGGGAGCTTTACGATGAAGGCACGGGATGACGGTTTGGCGGCGCGAAGATTACAAGACGATGAATTCGGGCGGTGTCCCCTGTGACGAGGGAGCTTGCTCTCGCTCGGCTGCGCAGCAGTCGCAAACCTGTCAACGCGGTGTGCCTGGATAACCGTTGGGGGTCGCTTCGCAACCCAGCGGGAGCAAGCTCCCTCGCCACAGAAGCCCCCCCAGACCGGGCTCAGTCATCCAACGCCTTCACCGATTTGGGCGACAGCCGCAAGCTGCGCAGGCTGCGCTTCACGCTCTTGAGGTGGTTGACCAGGCTCGGGCCACGGGCCATGGCGACGCCCATTGCCAATACGTCGATCACTACCAGATGGGCAATGCGTGAGGTCAACGGCGTGTAGATTTCGGTGTCTTCATGCACATCGATCGCCAGGTTCACCGTCGAGAGTTCCGCCAATGGCGTCTGGCTCGGGCACAAGGTGATCAGCGAGGCGCCGCTTTCGCGCACCAGGTTCGCGGTGATCAACAGGTCTTTGGAACGCCCCGACTGGGAAATACAGATCGCCACATCGGTGGGTTTCAGCGTAACCGCCGACATCGCCTGCATGTGCGGGTCGGAATAGGCCGCCGCCGTAAGCAGCAAGCGGAAAAACTTGTGTTGGGCATCGGCCGCCACAGCGCCCGACGCGCCAAAACCATAAAACTCGACACGCTGGGCCTGGGACATGGCCGTGACGGCTTTCTGCAACGCCACCGGGTCGAGCTTCTCGCGAACTTCCATCAGGGTGTGCAGGGTCGTGTCGAAGATTTTCAGGCTGTAGTCGGCGACTGAATCGTCTTCATGAATCGCAAACTGACCGAAGCTGGCCCCGGCCGCCAGGCTCTGGGCCAGCTTGAGTTTCAGGTCCTGGAAACCCGAGCAACCGATGGCCCGGCAGAAACGCACGATGGTCGGTTCGCTGATGCCGACACTGTGGGCAAGATCGGCCATGGAGCTGTGCATGACGGCCGCAGGATCAAGCAGTACGTGATCGGCGACTTTCAGCTCCGACTTGCGCAGCAGGTGGCGTGACTGGGCGATGTGTTGCAACAGGTTCAAGGGGCTGGACTCTTGTTATTGGCAGGTGCCGTGATGTAGCAAGCTTGTAGTTATACTACAAGAATTGGCTTTTTGCCTGTTCAAAACGCAACTCTATCGCCTCGCTGCCCTTTGTTTTGGCTGGGGATCCCATGATGTAGCAGCGTGTGCCGCGGTGAAGCACGATTTCACCGCTGCGAGTGATTTACATCCATGACGTCTTACCCTCCAGCCCCGCTTGACCGAGCGAGGCGGACACCGGAAGGATTGTCGTGCTCGCCTCAATCAAACCAATATGCCACGACTAAACGGCACCATTTAACACTGCTCAGGCCCAGAGTTTAGTCATAAAAATAACACCTCGCGGCGCATCTTTAATCATTAGCTGCGACGGTACAATCATGCGATGTCTCGATAGCGAGAACTAGCATGGATAACTTCCCCTTACAAACTCAACTTCAATTAGCCTCACACCGGCCGATCAAAATCGATATATTGGCCCCGCAGGACGCCATCAACTTACTACAGGAGTTACAACATGAGCATTACTTCTAAAAACTGGACCGCGCAAATCGACCGCATGCCCGGAGCCGCTTCTTTCCGCACCTTCGGCACCGTAACCGTTGCCCACAGTGGCATTACACCGATCTTGGTACTTAGCGACAAACAGGACAAATCGTTTGATCTGCGACTGGAGCTGAAACTCCAACACGCCGATGACATTTCCTTGCCGGTACTGACCGACAAGTTTGTTGAATACAAAGTGCTCGGCGACTCTAATGTCACAGGGGTCAGCATTTTCTTCGAAGGACAGTTGCTGCATCATATCGATGAAGTCTTGATGACTCATTAATCCATGTACATAACTTCCCGCCGGAAACTTCGTTATTCGGCGGGAAGTTGCTGCGAGAACGGAAACTCACTGCATCTATTGCGCCCGCAACAACTGCGCCAAACCCTCTGCTTCTATCGGCCGGCTGATCAGGTACCCTTGGACCTCATCGCATTGTTCATTCCGGAGAAATTCAAGCTGCTCCGACCGCTCCACGCCTTCCGCCACCACCTTCAGCGATAAGCCGTGCGCCATCGCAATGATCGCGCGGGTAATGGAAGCATCCATGCTGCCCTCACCCAGCCCGCGGATGAACGTCTGGTCGATTTTCACGTAATCCACCGGGATCCGCTTGAGGTAACTCAAAGATGAGTAACCGGTGCCAAAATCGTCGATCGCCAGTTTGACCCCAAGGTCACGCAACTGCTGGAACGTGGCAATGATGTGCTCCACGCTGTCGAGCAATTGGCTCTCGGTCAGCTCCAGCTCCAGGTATTGGGGCGCCAGGCCGGTTTCTTCCAACACTTGCCGCACCAGGCTGACCAGCTTGCCCTGGCGCAGTTGATGGACCGACAGATTGACCGACACCCTGATCGGCGCCAGCCCCTGGCGCTGCCATTCGCACGCCTGCCAACAGGCCTGACGCAACACAAACTCGCCGATCGGTCCGATCAGCCCGGTTTCTTCTGCCAGGCCGATGAACTCCCCCGGCGGAACCCGACCCAGGACTGGATGATCCCAGCGTACCAAGGCTTCCGCGGCGTTCAAGCGGCCGGTCGCCAGGCACAGCTTGGGCTGATAAAAGACCTTCAATTGCTGCTCTTCAAGAGCCTTGCGCAGCTGATTTTCCAATTGCAGGCGTTCGAGCGTACTGGCTTGCAGGCTGTCGGTGTAAAACTGGAAATTATTCCCTCCCAGGTGCTTGGCGTGCTGCATGGCCATGTTCGCCTGGCTGACCAGCGTGGATATTTCCCGTGCGTTGTCGGGCAACAGGCTGATGCCGATGGAGGCGCTGACCACCAGCTCATGGCCTTCGATGGTCACCGGCAGGCGCAGCTTGGCAGACAAGCGGGTCGCCACCCGAGCCAGGCTGGAGAGGTTGCCATAAGCGTCGAACAACACCGCGAACTCATCGCCGGATAACCGGGCAATGGTGTCCGCCTCGGGCAATGCATTGATCAGGCGCCGGGCCATTTTCCGCAGCAGCTCATCGGCCACGTCATGACCAAGGCTGTCGTTGAGCAGTTTGAAACGGTCGAGGTTGATATGCAGCAACGCCAGGCTGCGCCGCCCGCCTTGGCGCACGCGCTGATGAGCTTCCTGGAGACGTTCGCGAAACAGCGAGCGATTCGCCAGGCCAGTCAGCTCGTCGTAATGCGTCAGGTAGCGCATCCGTTCTTCGGATTCACGACGCGCAGACAGATCGGCGAAGAAGCCGACGATATGGCTGACGTTTCCCCGCGCATCGCGCACGACATTCAATTGCAGCCATTGCGGGTAAAGCTCACCGTTGGCCCGCGCTTCAACCAGCTCACCTTGCCAGGTGCCGTGTTGCTTGAGGGCTTGGCGGATAACGGGATAGTGGCGGCGCGCGTCGCGACTGCACGGCAGGTCGACGACGTTGCGCCCGAGCATATCGGCGATGTCGAAACCGGTGAGCCGGGTAAAGGCCTGGTTTGCGGCCAGCAACGCATAATTGGGGTCGAAGATCACGATGCCTTCACTGGCGGCCTCGAACACCGTGGCCGCCAATTGCCGCTGCTGTTCGAGTTCCTTGGCCGCGCTGATGTTTCGCCGCGTGCCAACCATGCGCAACACCCTGCCGTTTGCGCTGCACTCCACCGCCCGGCCACGGTCTTCGATCCAGACCCAGTGACCATCGCCGTGACGCACCCGGTATTCGATCTGGTAATCCTCGCTGCGGCCCTTGAGGTGTTCGACAAGGGCACGCTTGAGCGCTGGCACGTCCTGGGGGTGCAGCCGCGGGGTGAGATGGCTGAGCATCGCCGTGACGTATTCGGGCTCCAGCCCAAACAGCTCTTTGAGTTGGGTATGGTGGACTTCGTCAGTCTGCAGATTCCAATCCCACAAACCCAACTCACTGGCCTTCAGGGCCAGCGCCAGACGCGCCTCACTCTTGCCCAGGGCCTGGCTGGCCACTTCCAGCTCGCGGCTTCGCTGCGCCACCCGTGCCTCCAGCTCAACCTGGGCCGCGCGTAGTTTGTCCTCGGCACAGCGACGTTGCTCGACCTCCCGGGCCAGGGCCTCGTTGAGCTGCGCACCTCGGGATTGGGCCTCTTGCAAATGCTCTATCAGCGCCTGGTTCTGGAAGCGTCGCAGCATGCCGCTCTGTATCAAGCGATTGACTTGCCAGGCCACCACGCTCAGCGAGACCAACACCACCAGTCCGAGCCAACCCCACCCGCGCTGTTGCTCATCCCCCCCCCAGAAGAGGTAACCGATGGCTGGCAACAGGCAGGGCAAGGTAAAGGACAGAAACGCCGGAAGGCTCACGGCATAGGCCACGCTGGCCGACAGGGTGGCTGCGCCGATCAGGCCGAACACCCAGGCCTGTTGCTGGAAACTGTCGGCCGGGACCAGCGCGATGCCGGCCCCGGCCAGCGTCAGGCCGGTCATCCCGGAGCCCAGCAGGAACATGCGCAGCCAGATCGGGTGTGCCTGGCGGCTTGGCATGGCCGAATCGAAGGCGGCCACCTGGATCACCCGCAACGCGACCAGCGACAGCAACCAGACCAGCCAGACGCTGACCAGGAAATAGCGCGACGGCTCCCATAACAGTGCGGCGCAGACCAGACCGTTGACCAACATGAACAGCGTGGGTAGCAGCGAGCCCTGGTACAGCAGACGTGTGCGTTCGACCGCCATCTCCGTGGCGTACTGCTTGCGGATGGCCCGCCGTTCCACACAGGGGCCCGCCGGATCGGAATTGAGGATCATTGGCACTGTTCTTGTTCTTATTCAGCGAAGCGTGGGGAACCCGAAAGATCCACCGAGCATACACAAGCCAAAGGCCTTCCCACACTGCTTGCGGTCATAAAAACTTCGAAAAAAGTCGCTATTTCATTGGGTGGCGCCCCCCTCGAGCGAGCCCGGCCAATACTTGCAGGCCATGACCAACCGGTCATCCTCAAACGGTCTTTTATCGGTTTGGGCAAAGCTCGGTTTGCCCGTGGTGACGCCGCACCCTAGAATGCCCCGATGCGCGATGATCTCTCCCTTCTGCTGAATTCCCTCAACGATGCCCAACGTCAGGCCGTAGCCGCCTCCGTGGGTCGTCAGTTGGTCCTGGCCGGTGCTGGCTCCGGTAAAACCCGAGTGCTGGTGCACCGTATCGCCTGGTTGATCCAGGTCGAGAACGCTTCGCCCCATTCGATCCTGTCGGTGACTTTCACCAACAAGGCCGCAGCAGAGATGCGCCATCGCATCGAGCAACTGATGGGCATCAACCCTGCGGGCATGTGGGTCGGCACGTTTCACGGCCTGGCGCACCGTTTGCTGCGGGCGCACTGGCAAGAAGCCGGCCTGAGCCAGACCTTCCAGATCCTGGACAGCGACGACCAGCAACGCCTGGTCAAGCGGGTGATCCGCGAGCTGGGCCTGGACGAGCAGCGCTGGCCCGCCCGTCAGGCCCAGTGGTTCATCAATGGCCAGAAAGACGAAGGCCTGCGGCCGCAGCATATCCAGGCCAGCGGCGACCTGTTCCTGGCCACCATGCGCAGCATCTACGAAGCCTACGAGGCGGCGTGCCAGCGCGCCGGCGTCATCGACTTTTCCGAATTGCTGCTACGAGCGTTGGACCTGTGGCGCGATCATCCGGGACTGCTGGCTCATTATCAGAAACGTTTCCGGCATGTATTGGTGGACGAGTTCCAGGACACCAACGCCGTGCAGTACGCCTGGTTGCGCCTCTTGGCCAAGGGCGGTGACAGCCTGATGGTGGTGGGCGACGACGATCAGTCGATCTATGGCTGGCGCGGCGCCAAGATCGAGAACATTCATCAGTATTCGGCGGACTTTCCTGACGCCGAAGTGATCCGCCTGGAACAGAACTACCGCTCCACCGCCGGTATCCTCAAGGCCGCCAACGCCCTGATTGCCAACAATACCGGGCGCCTGGGCAAAGAGTTGTGGACCGATGGCGGTGAAGGCGAAGCGATCAACCTCTACGCCGCCTTCAATGAACACGATGAGGCGCGCTACGTGGTGGAAACCATCGAGAGCGCGTTGAAAACCGGGCTGGCCCGCAGCGACATCGCCATCCTGTATCGCTCCAACGCCCAATCGCGGGTATTGGAAGAAGCCTTGCTGCGCGAACGGATCCCGTACCGCATCTACGGCGGCCAGCGCTTCTTCGAGCGCGCCGAGATCAAGAACGCCATGGCTTACCTACGCCTGCTCGAAGGCCGCGGCAACGATGCGGCCCTGGAGCGGGTGATCAACGTGCCTACCCGGGGCATCGGCGAGAAAACCGTCGAAGCGATTCGCGATCACGCGCGCCATAGCCACGTGTCGATGTGGGAAGCCATGCGGCAACTGGTGGCCAACAAAGGCGTGACCGGCCGTGCCGCCGGGGCACTGAAAGCATTCATGGACCTGATCGAAGACCTCGCCGCCAAATGCGGGGAGATGCCGCTGCACCTGATGGCCCAGACCGTTATCGAGCAGTCCGGCCTGATCGCCTATCACGAAGCGGAAAAAGGCGAAAAAGGCCAGGCCCGGGTAGAAAACCTCGAGGAACTGGTCAGCGCTGCACGCAACTTCGAGAACACCGAAGAGGACGCCGACCTGTCGCCGCTGTCGGCCTTCCTCGGCCACGCCTCCCTGGAAGCCGGCGACACCCAGGCCGACGAGCATGAAGACAGCATCCAACTGATGACCCTGCACAGCGCCAAGGGTCTGGAATTCCCCTACGTGTTCCTCGTGGGCATGGAGGAAGGCCTGTTCCCGCACAAGATGAGCCTGGAAGAACCGGGGCGCCTGGAAGAAGAACGGCGCCTTGCCTATGTCGGCATCACCCGGGCCATGCAGAATCTGGTCATGACCTACGCCGAGACCCGACGCTTGTATGGCAGCGAGACCTACAACAAAGTGTCGCGCTTCGTACGCGAAGTACCGAAAGGCCTGATTCAGGAAGTGCGGCTGTCCAACAGCGTCAGCCGTCCGTTCGGTGGTGGTCAGCAGCAAAGCACCAGCAGCCTGTTCGGCGGCAGTGGTATTCCGGAAACCGGCTTCAGCCTCGGCCAGACCGTGCGCCATTCGGTGTTCGGCGACGGCGTGATCCTCAACTTCGAAGGTGCCGGCGCCCAGGCGCGGGTCCAGGTGAATTTCAGCGAAGGCAGCAAGTGGCTGATGCTGGGGTATGCCAAGCTAGAAGCGATCTAGAAGTTTGCGTAGACCCTGTGGGAGCGAGCTGGCTCGCTCCCACAGTTTGTTTAGACGCCAGAGCATTTCCGATAGAACTTGTCCCTCCTTCCTACAGCCCAAAGCGAACAAGCCTTCTTGCGCGACTGGAGCTGAACCTAACCTGTCACGCAAAAGCCCGAAACACTCTGCCGCTAGCCAGCAACAGTTCAGCTGTGCAACATGGCGCGCGTGCTATCCACAAATGGGAATGCCTTTATATGAAACGTTTTCTTAGCATCGCCATGGCGTTGTGCATCGGCCTGACGATGGCCATCGACGCCAATGCCGCCAAGCGTTTTGGCGGTGGTAAAAGCTCGGGCGCGGCCCCGACTCACCAGACCAGCCAGATGGCGCCGTCCTCTGCCGCCGGTTCCACTGCTGCCACCGCAGGCGCGGCCGGTGCCGCTGGCGCTGCCACCAAGGCCAGCGGCGCTTCGCGCTGGCTCGGCCCGTTGGCCGGCATCGCCGCCGGTGGCCTGCTCGCCTCCATGTTCATGGGCGACGGCTTCCAGGGCATGCAGATCTTCGACATCCTGATCATGGCGGTCATCGCCTTCCTGGTGTTCCGCTTCATTGCTGCCCGTCGCCGCAAGCAGCAGGAGCAATTCGCTCCAGCCGGCCACGCGCCGATGCAGCGTGAAGTGTTCAATCAGCAACCATCCGCCGGTGGCGCGATCTTCGGTGGTTCGGCAGCTCCGGCCGCACGGCCGGTCATCAATGCGCCAGCCTGGTTCAACGAGCAACGCTTCATCGAAGCCGCGCGCAACCACTTCATGTCCCTGCAGCAACATTGGGACGCGAACGAAATGGACAAGATTGCCGAATTCGTGACCCCGCAACTGCTGGAGTTCCTCAAGCGCGAACGGGCCGACCTGGGTGATGGCTTCCAGTCCACCTACATCGATAACCTGCAAGTGCAGCTGGACGGCGTCGATGATCGCGCCGACAAGACCATCGCTACCCTGACGTTCAGCGGTGTGTCGAAAGATTCCCGCTTCGACAAGGGTGAAGCCTTCAGCGAAAGCTGGAACATGGAGCGTGCCCAGGGCGACGACCAGCCTTGGCTGGTAGCGGGTATTCGCCAGAACGGTTGAACTTTGGCGCGCTTCGCATGTTGAAATAAAACAACCCCGGCCCAGGCCGGGGTTTTCTATTTCGCGGTTGCATCTATAGCGAGCTACTGTATAAACCGCTCCATATAAACCGCGCCATCGAGAAAGAGGATCCCCGGACGTGGAAGAAATCATCGAACAATTGCGTGAAGCCAACGAACCCGTACCGGTCCCGCTGGAGCTGCCCGACGAAGACTTGCTGGTGGAGATCGAAGAGCAGCTATTCATCGACATCCCGTTCGTCTTCAGGGAGTTTTTGCTGACCGTCAGCGACGTGGTCTACGGCAGCCTGGAACCGGTGACCGTCACCGACCCGCAGTCCCACACCTACCTGCCGGATGTGGCCGCCAACGCCTGGGACGCCGGTGTCGATCGCAGCCTGATCCCGATTTGCCAGGACGGCGACGACTATTACTGCGTCGAAGAAGACGGCACCGTGGTGCTGTGGCAGGCAGAAGAAGAATTGATCGCTGAAGAAACCTGGGAATCGGTCTGGCACTGGGCCCGGGACGTCTGGCTGGAAAGCTGATCCGCCCGTTGCCTCAATGCCCGGACGACTCCTTGTGGTTGTCCAGGGTTTCGAGCAAGGCCACCTGCATGCGTGTATGCAGGCGGACGAACCAGCGCCAGAGCAAAGCCGCCACGGCAATCGCCACCACGGCAATCAGCAAGAGCAATTTGTTGGTCGGCAGGATGCTGGCCGACAAGGCTGTCAATAGCAGGAAGATCACCAGCAGCGAAAGCAACGGGATCACTTCGGCGATCACACGACGCACGCGCTGGGTGTGGCGGCCCGCCATCTCCGGTTTCACCCCCATCTCCGCCAGCAGCATCGACAGTGCCTTGAGCTTGCGATAGGCGGCGATCAGGAACGGCAGCGACAGCAATAACGCCCCGCCCCAGATCAATGCCTTCTGCCAGCTCGGGTCGCTGATCCATCCTTGCAAATATGCCGAAATCCGCTCGGCGAAATAAGCGCCCGAGACAAAGATCGCAATGACCAGCGCCAGGTTGACGCCGACCTGCAGCAGAATCCGCCTGATCATCGAGGCCAACACCGCGCCTTCACCTTGGGGCTGGATGCTGCGCAGCCATTCACCATACATCCCCAGTACCCGCGTCAAGCGTTGCGGCATCACCGTCGCCAACCTGACGGACAATGGATCGGCGGCCCGGATCAAGTATGGCGTCATCAGCGTGGTCAACACCGAGACGGCGACCGCGACCGGATAAAGGAAATCG
Organism: Pseudomonas fluorescens Q2-87; assembly: GCF_000281895.1. Classification (NCBI taxonomy): domain Bacteria; kingdom Pseudomonadati; phylum Pseudomonadota; class Gammaproteobacteria; order Pseudomonadales; family Pseudomonadaceae; genus Pseudomonas; species Pseudomonas fluorescens. The sequence continues at coordinate 6,294,223 of NZ_CM001558.1, forward strand.
CTGGTGACCTGGAGGGTCATACCCAGCGACGCGATGATGAAGGAAAATTCGCCAATCTGCGAAAGACCCATCCCTACTCGCAGCGAGGTACGTCCGTCATTGCCAGCGATAAAGGCACCGAGGCCGCAGGAGAGCATCTTGCCGAGCACCACCGCACAGGTGATCACAGCAATCGGCCAGGCGTACTGCAGCAATATGGCCGGATCGAGCATCAGCCCGATGGCAACGAAGAAAATCGCGCTGAACAAATCACGCACCGGCTCTACCAGTCGCTCGATTTTCAGCAGTTGCCGGGACTCGGCCATGATCGCGCCGATCAGGAACGCGCCGAGCACCATGCTGTATTCCAGCTTGACCACCAGCAGGCAGAAGCCGAAGCACAGGCCCAGCACGGTGATCAGCAGCATCTCGTTACTGTCGAATTTCGCCACGTAGGCCAATAGCCTGGGTACCAACAGGATGCCGATCACCAACGCAACGATCATGAACAGCGACAACTTGCCGACGGTGGAAAATACCTCGCCAGAGCTCACCGTGCCGCTGACGGCAATGCTCGACAGCAAGGCGATGATGCCGATGCCGAGGATGTCCTCCACGATCAGTACCCCGAAGATCAGCTGTGCGAAGCGCTCGTTCTTCATCTTCAGGTCGTTGAGAGCCTTGACGATGATGGTGGTGGAAGAAATCGCCAGGATGGCGCCCAGGAACAGCGAGTCCATGGTGTTCCAGTCGAACCAGCGACCCATTTCATAGCCGATCCAGATCATCAATACGATCTCGAGAAACGCCGCGATGAACGCCGTGGCCCCCACCTTGAACAATTTGCGCAGGCTGAATTCCAAGCCCAGGCAGAACATCAGGAAGATGACCCCCAGCTCGGCCAGTGTCTTGATCGTGTCTTCGTCGTGGATGAAACCGAACGGTGGCGTATGCGGGCCGATGATGAAGCCGGCGACGATGTAGCCCAGCACCACCGGCTGCTTGAAGCGGTGAAAAAGAACAGTGACCAGCCCCGCCGCCATCATGATGATCGCCAGGTCTTGAATGAAACTGATGGCATGCATGTCGGGGCTCCCTGTTCAAAATGACTTATCGAGAGTTGGATAAGTCCGCTTCCTTTGTAGGAATCGCCCTCACTCAGGGGCTTTTGAAGGTTAACACCGCGACTTCCAACAAAAAGTCGGTGCAATATATGGAAACAGATCCACCGGGGCGTGACGGCAACCACAAGCGCAGCGTCCCGATATCGGTGGTTTTGAAAACCTCGTGGCCTGCCTGGCCACGCACCAGCATCCGCAGAGGTGCACTTCCCGAATGGCTGCCTTGAACCGTGAGTACGTTATGGAACCCGGAAACGCCCAACTGTCGATGACGGTGTTGATGACCCCCGATATGGCCAACTTCTCTGGCAATGTCCATGGCGGCACCTTGCTCAAATACCTCGATGAAGTCGCCTATGCCTGCGCCAGCCGCTACGCCGGCCGCTATGTGGTGACCCTGTCGGTCGACCAGGTGATCTTCCGCGAGCCGATTCACGTCGGCGAGCTGGTGACCTTCCTCGCGTCGGTGAACTACACCGGCAACACCTCGATGGAAGTGGGCATCAAAGTCGTGACCGAAAATATTCGTGAACGCTCGGTACGCCACACCAACAGTTGCTTCTTCACCATGGTTGCGGTGGACGATCAGCGCAAACCCGCGGCCGTGCCGCCACTGCAACCGCAGAACAGCGAAGCCAAGCGCCGTTACGAACAAGCCCAGCAACGCCGGCAGATCCGCCAGGAGTTGGAAAAGCGCTATCAAGAGATCAAGGCAGACGGGCCATAACGGACCGCCGAAGATCAACTGTGGGAGCAAGCTCCCACAGAGGTTTGCATCGATCAGAGGCTGATCGGCACAGCCTCGAAGCGCACTCGCGGATGGGCAATCCGATCCTGCGCGCGGACCAGTTCCAGCTCGTAGCTGGCGCAGACCTGGGTTTCCAGCAGTACTTCGTGCACCGCTGCGGCGGTGAACTCGAACGCTGCTACCACGTTGTCTCCCAATAAAATCCGCGCCAGGAACAGCCCCGACGTCAGGTCACCCACGCCCACCGGCTGGCGAGGGAATGCCAACAGCGGACGGCGCAGGTGCCAGCTGGCATCGGCGGTGACCAGCAGCATTTCGAAGCTGTCGTCGGGTTTTCCAGGGTAGGACAGATGCTTGACCAGCACGGTCTTCGGCCCGCGGGCCACCAGCGCACGGGCCATGGCCAGGCAATCGAGGAGCGACTGCGCCTTGCGTCCTGAAAAACTGTCCAGTTCCAACTGATTCGGACACATGATGTCCGCGACGGCAGCGGCCTCTTCCAGCAGAAACTCACTCACCTCGGGCGCCACGATGCAGCCTTTTTCCGCATGCCCCATGACAGGGTCACACAGGTACAGCGCCTTGGGATTGACGGCTTTTATCCGTGCCACGCCGGTCAGGATCGCTCGCCCCTGGGCCGCACTGCCCAGGTAACCGGACAACACCGCATCGCAATTACCCAGCTCGCCAATGGCCGCGATTCCCTCCACCAATGCTGGAATCTGGACCGGTGCGAGAACTTCCCCAGCCCATTGGCCGTACTGGGTGTGGTTGGAAAACTGTACCGTGTTCAGCGGCCAGACGTTAACCCCGACCCGCTGCATCGGAAACACGGCAGCGCTGTTGCCAGCGTGACCGAACACCACGTGGGACTGAATGGCTAGCAGATGAGGTGTACGTTTCATGCGGGAATTTTCCGTAAAACGATTGAAATTCAAGCCGCGCAGTATGCGACTAAACGCAGCCTGTACGACAGACCGGTGAGACAGTTAAGCTGGCAACAACTTGTTGGAGCACTTCGTTCATGCTGACCCTTGGAAATATGTTCGTGCTGATGCTGCTGGCCACCGGTGGTGCCTGGCTGTGGCACAACCATGGCTTGCGCGAACGGGCGTTGGCGAGGGTGATGCAGCATTGCATCAACCTCAAGATCGAATTGCTGGACGGCAACGTGGCGCTGAAAAAAATCGGCTTCGTGAAAGACGCCAGTGGTCGGCGACGATTGGCTCGTGTCTACACCTTCGAGTTCACCGTCACCGGTGAAAGTCGCCATTCGGGCACCATCACCCAGTTTGGCGCCCACAGCGCACACATCGAGCTGGCCCCCTACCCAATGCCATTCGAAGAAACACCGCCCGCACCGATCGATTCGGTCCAGACCCGACCCAGGGCCGAAGTCATCGAACTAAGCCAATGGCGCCAGGAACATAACAAGTGGAAGCCCTGATACAAGGCTGACTCAAGGACACCGGCAAACAGCCAGACCGGCCTGCAGGACATCAGCATCTTGCGGCGCATCGAAAATCAATTCCAGTCGTGAATCCTGTCGCCATTCGCTGGCCCGCCAAGCCAATGCCGCGCCTTGCAACGCGTTAGCAGACATCCAACCATCAGCGCCGCGAACCACCATCTTCGCCCTTCTCCAGCGTTGGCTATGTAGCCATAGGGTCAACGCCGCTGTGTCGAATCGTTGGCTTGGATGCCAGCGCCAACCGATGCTCCAGCCGCCCTCTTGGGCCTGATAAAGACAGATTGGCAATGCCGGATCGGTCCAAAGCGCCGGCACTTCGCCCAGCCCTTTGGGTAGATTCAGGTTATCCACAGCCCCATGTCCCCGCTCGGCAACACCGGGCAACTGATCGAGGGGCAGCGCGCCTTGTTCTGTCCAGTACAGTACGAGCCCTGGCAGCTGCTGGGTGACACGCTCGCGATCGGCTTGCGTAAGGCTCTCGGATTTATTCAGCACCAGCAATCCGGCATGGGCCAAAGCCTGCTGTTGAGGATCGGGCAATGGCTTGCCCTGCGCCATCGCTCGGGCATCCAGCACCAGCACACAAGGCTGGACCGTCAACACACCGAGCCAGGGCGCTTCGTTCAATTGCCGCATCAACTGCGCCGGGTGGCCCAGCCCCGAGGGCTCGATAAACAACCGGTCCGGTCGAGCCTTGCGCAGCAAGCGCCCAAGGCCAATCTGAAACGGCGCGCCGTTGACGCAACACAAGCAGCCCCCGGCCACTTCGCCCAGTGCGATACCATCGGCGGACTCGGTCAGCAACGCGGCATCCAGGCCGATCTGGCCAAACTCGTTGATCAGTACGGCCCAGCGTTCATTGGTTGGGCGCTGGGCCAACAGGTGCCTGATCAGGCTGGTCTTGCCAGCGCCCAAAGGACCGGCGATGACATGAGTGGGAATGTGCTGCAACATAATCGACGGCTTTCGATGGAGGTGGAAATGCGGATAATCGGCTGGTTATTACTGACACTGGCTTCGAATCAGGCACTGGCCCAGGCCTGCGTGGTACACAGCCAGGCGGAACGACTCGACGTGAAGGTCTGCCAGCAGAACCGCAACATCCCGCCGAAACTCTTCGCTGATGGCTTCTGCCAGCCAAGCCTGGCCGGGCAAAAGGTCGAGGTGCAATACGTCGAACAATGCCCCGAGGGGGCGTTCGGTGTCTGTAGCAACGCCCAAGTCGCCAATATGCCCTACCGTCAGGATATTCACTATTACGGCGTGGCGACTGATGCGGCTTATCTGCAACCGTTTTGCGAGGGAAAGAGCCAGGGCACCTGGCTCAAGCCTTAGGAGCGCTTACGCAGCGACCTCCTCATGCCATGGACCGAACGGATCGGGCAACTGGCGCCACGCTTCAATCCCAAGTGCCATCTCGGCGTCAGTCAGCAAGCAGGCGTCCAGCTCGGTGGTCAGTTGGCCGAAATCGACATCCTGGCCGATGAATACCAACTCTTGGCGGCAATCGCCGGTGCCGGCGAGCCAGTTTTTCATGATGGCGGCGATGCTTTCCTCATCCTGTGGCCATTGTTCTTTTGGCACGAACCGCCACCAACGCCCGGCGAACCCATGACGCATCAAGCCGCCGGCCTGGGACCAACTGCCGGCTTCTTCAGGTTTGCTGGCCAGCCAGAAAAAGCCCTTCGAACGGAGGATTTTCCCGTTCGTCCACGGACGGTCGATAAAGTCGAAAAATCGCTGCGGGTGAAACGGTCCGCGTGCCCGATAGGCCGTCGAGGCGATGCCATATTCCTCGGTCTCCGGCAGGTGCTCGCCACGCAGCTCCTTTAACCAGCCGGGCGCCTGGGCGGCACGCTCAAAATCGAACAGGCCGGTGTCGAGGATTTTTCCCAGGGGCACCTGCCCCATGACCATGGGAATGATCTGCGCCTGGGCATTGAGACGCTGCAGAATCGCGACCAATTCCTCCCTTTCGTCCTGGCCGATCAGGTCGATTTTGCTGATCAGGATTACGTCCGCAAACTCGATCTGCTCGATCAGCAGGTCCGTAATGGAGCGCTCATCGCCCTCGCCCAGCGTTTCGCCTCGGGATGCAAGACTGTCGGCGGCCTGGTAATCCAACAGGAAATTCACGCCATCGACCACCGTCACCATGGTGTCGAGTCGCGCGACATCGGCCAGGCTTCGCCCTTCGTCATCGCGAAACGTGAAGGTTTCCGCCACAGGCAACGGCTCGGAGATGCCGGTGGATTCAATCAGCAAATAATCGAAACGCCCTTCCCTGGCGAGCTGGCCGACTTCTTCCAGCAAGTCCTCACGCAAGGTGCAGCAGATGCAGCCATTGCTCATCTCCACCAGTTTTTCTTCAGAACGACTCAGGGAGACGTCTCGCTGGACTTCGCTGCCGTCGATATTGATCTCGCTCATATCGTTGACGATCACGGCGACCCGCAGATTGTCGCGATTACGTAGCACATGGTTGAGCAGCGTACTTTTACCGGCTCCGAGAAATCCGGAGAGCACAGTTACGGGTAGGCGATTGGGCATGGGAAATCCTCATCAGGCGGCCGTCGCTGCTGTGTGCTGCGGCTCGTTTTCTGGCTTCGGTTGAGTTTAAAGTCGCTTCACTTTTCATGTTATAGTATAACACTAACGCTCAACCAGCCTGATGATGAAACACTCTTCATCGAAAAACATACCGTGCACTAAGTGCAATACTATAACATTCGAACAAACCTGTGATGGACCTAGATCATGAATGCGTTAACGCTGCCCGACGTTGCTGCGCAGACCTCACGTCAACCGCTCCCCCTTGATTGGGTTGGTATGCACGGCATCGCAACCCCAGTCTTAATTGGTGGCCAGCGCTTGAGCGCGATTGCCGATGCGGGTGTCAGCCTCGACGACGAGGAAGCTCGGGGCATTCACATGTCACGCTTATACCTGGCGCTAGAAAAGCTCGAAGAGACGGAGCTTTCACCGAAGCTGCTGCATCAAATCCTGCAGCAATTTCTCGACAGTCACGAAGGCTTGTCCCGCACTGCATCCCTAAGCATTCACACGGATCTATTGCTTAAACGTCCGGCGTTAGTCAGTCCTTTGGCCGGCTGGAAGCGCTACCCCGTGAGCATCGAAGCGCATCTGCAAAACGCAGTGTTCCACGTGGAACTAAAGATTGAGGTTCCTTATTCTTCTACGTGTCCGTGCTCAGCAGCCTTGGCCCGCCAGTTGATCCAACAGCGATTCGTGGATGACTTCGCTAACAAAAAACTCGAGCACGCCGAGATTTTGGCCTGGCTGGGTTCAGCAAATGGCATTGTCGCAACCCCCCACAGCCAGCGAAGTACCGCCACACTGAACCTGCGGTTGAATACCGACACCGATGGGTTGCCGCTGCTGGCATTCATCAACGAGGCCGAAGCAGCCCTCGGCACCGCTGTGCAAACCGCAGTCAAACGTGCCGACGAACAAGCCTTCGCCCTCGCCAACGGACAGAACCTGATGTTCTGCGAAGATGCCGCTCGGCGATTGACCACAGCGCTGAGGCAATCCCATCACCTCGCTGCACTCGAAGTACGAGTGGTTCATGCCGAAAGCCTGCACGCTCACGACGCCGTGGCCCTAAGCCGTTGGCAGCGGGAGGCATGATGATCCGTTGCAAAGACTTGTCCTGGGGTGCTCCCGGGCGACCTCTCGCTCCGCCGCTGAATATGGAGCGGCCAACAGGCAGCCTGACGGCCATTATCGGCGCCAACGGATCGGGCAAGAGCAGCCTGTTGAAAGTACTCGCCGGGCTGCAAAAGCCACTGTCAGGTAAAGTCATGCTGGAGGTTCCACGGCATGGCGGCATCTCGTTCCTGCCGCAGCAGCAACATTTGGACCGACAATTCCCTATCAGCTTGCAGGAGTTGGTAGCCGCTGGTTCGTGGGGTAACCGGCATACGCCAGCCATGCGCAGACAGTTGCTCCAAGCCGCACTGGCAGGCTGGGCGCTGAATGGGCTGGAACATCATCCGCTGATGGCGCTGTCCGGGGGCGAGTTACAACGTGCCCTGCTCGCTCGCTTGAGCCTCGCCGAAGCACCGCTGTTATTGCTCGACGAACCTCACGCGGCCCTCGATGAGCAAGGCCAGGCGCTGCTGTGGAAATACATTCATGGCTGGCATGCAGAAGGCCGGACGGTGGTGGTGGTTTGTCATGATCTGGCTGCGGTACGCGAACATATTCCCCATACGCTGCGGATCAATGGCGCCGGGTGCGTGCTGGATCGCAGCGTCGACCTGATTGCGCAACAACCTCGAACGTTGGAGGCCTGATGCTCGCGGCCTCTCATCTGTGGCAACCCTTCCAGGAGTTTGTCTTCATGCGCCGGGCCTTGCTGGGCGGCCTGGTATTAGCGTGCAGCACAGCCCCGCTGGGCGTATTCCTGATCCTGCGCCGCATGAGCCTGATCGGTGATGCCGTCGCCCACGGTATTCTCCCCGGCGCCGCCCTGGGTTTCTGGTTCGCCGGTTTGAGCCTGCCGGCGCTGACGTTGGGCGGCCTGGGAGCGGGCCTTGGTATGGCCGGGCTGGCGGCCTGGATCACCCGTCGCACCGGCCTGCGCGAAGACGCCAGCCTCGCGGCGATCTATCCCATTTCCCTGGCTGCCGGCATCTTGATCCTTGGAATGGCCGGCAAACGCCTGGACCTTCTTCACCTGTTGTTCGGCTCGGCATTGGCGGTGGATGCGCCAACACTCACCGGCATGCTTTGGGTGTGCGGGATCAGCCTGGCAGTGATGGCGCTGATCTATCGACCTCTGCTACTCGACACCCTGGATCCGTTGTTCTTGCAAACGGTAAGTCGTCTCGGCCCATTGGCCCACGGCGTATTCCTCACCCTTGTGGTACTTAACCTAGTCATTGGTTTCCAAGCCATTGGTGCGCTGATGGTGGTCGGCCTGATGATGCTACCGGCGGCCGCTTCGCGCTTCTGGAGCCGCCGCCTGCCGATTCTGATGATGGTCGCGGCGCTGCTCGGTTGCCTCTCGGTGTGGCTTGGCTTGTTGCTGTCTTTCTATTTTTCACTGCCCAGCGGGCCGTCCATCGTACTGGTGGCGGGCGCGTTGTATCTGATGTCCGTGGTGTTCGGGCCGGTGCACGGTTTGTTGCGCCGCCCGCCTTTGCTCACATCCCAATGAGGTGTTTCCCGATGCGCGCCCTGCTCGTGCTGTTCAGTCTCATGCTGTCCATGTCCCTGTCCGCCGCCGAAAAGCTGCAGGTGGTGACCAGCTTCAGCATCCTCGCCGACATGACCCGACAGGTCGGCGGTGAGCATATTCAAATCACCAACATGGTCGGCCCCGATACCGATGCGCACACCTACGAACCCACGCCAGACGATGCAAAGGCGTTGCTCAAGGCAAAACTGATTATCAAGAACGGGCTCGGCTTCGAGCCTTGGTTGGATCGCCTGGTCGCCAGCACCGAAACAACTGCGCCGGTGATCAGCGCCAGCCGCGGGGTCATTCCCCGCTCAATGGACGAAGATGGCGAGACCATGCCCGACCCCCATGCCTGGCACAACCTGGCGAATGTCGAGTTGTATGTGGCGAATATCACCAAGGCGCTGGAGGCGGCCGATCCGACCAACAAGGCCGACTACGAACACAACAGCCAGGCCTACCTGAAGAAAATCTACGCCCTGCTCGCTGAAGCCAAGGCCAAGTTCGGTGCGTTGCCGGCGGGCAATCGCAAGATCGTGACATCCCATGATGCGTTCGGTTACCTGGGCCAGGCCTACGGCATCGCGTTCATGGCGCCCCAGGGCTTGTCCACTGAACGTGAACCTTCGGCAGCCGAAGTCGCGGCACTGATTACTCAGATCCGACAGGCGAAAGTCAAAGCGGTATTCATGGAAAACATCAAGGACGCGCGCCTGCTCAAGCAGATTGCCGACGAGAGCGGCGCGCACATTGGCGGTACGTTGTACTCCGACGCTCTCGCGGCGAGCGGGCCGGCCAGCACCTTTACCGGCCTGTTCGAGTACAACCTAAACACGCTGTACGAGGCGTTGAGCCGACCTTGATCCGGGCTGAGCAATTGGGTCTGCTTCGCAGCCCAGCGGGAACGGTCAGGCCCTCGGCTTGACCGTCCCGCAATCCTGCCCCAGCCATACGGCGCGGGTATCGAGGCTACCGTTCTGTTGGATGCCGGTGGCATTGAAGGTGCCGTTGACCTTGGTCGTGAATTCACGGTCGCTCTGGAACGTCGCGACACCATTGCCCTGGGCTTTCGGACAGCTGAAGCGGAACTTCCATTGATTGCCGGTACGCTCGGTGATCTGTTGCTTGCACCCGGATTGAGGATCTTGCAGCGGAATATCGTTGGTCTGCACTTGCGCCGGGGTCAGGCACACGCGAATGCCTTTGCCACCCATGGTGATGCCCTGCTTTTCCAGCATCGCCCGCTGCTCCGGCGTCATCTGGCTTTGCACCTGCCCGAGGATCAGCTGCAGGTCCGGCAGATTCTGGTTATCGATTTTCATGTTGCTCGTCGTCAGCTCCCACAAGCCCGGTTGCAGCATTTGCGCCTGAGCGGCCATCGGAACCGACAAGCCAATGGCCAAGGCCAAACCCAGCAGACGAACATTCATTGCATACACTCCAGAGGACAAGTGGCCGTTAGACGCCGCCCACAGGCTTCGGTTCAGGCCTGGGGCAAGTGAATTAAATAGCGACATTGGCGGTGGAAAATGGTCTGTTAAGCATCGAACATCAGGAGCAAGGTTACCCATGGATTTTTTTGGCCCACATGTTTTCGGTTACCTGATTGCGCTGCTTCATACCCTGGGTTCCATCGCCGCTGTCCACGCGGTGCTGACCGTACGCACCGCCCAAGGCTCGATCGCGTGGGCCCTGTCATTGGTGTTCATTCCCTACCTGACGTTGATTCCGTATCTGGTTTTCGGTCGCAGCACGTTCGACGGCTACATCAAGGCCCGCAGGCAAGCCAACGAAGAAATGCGCAAGGCCATCTCCGAGCTGAACTGGCGCCCTTGGGTTGAGGAAGCCCTGACCGCCCGCGCTTCCCAGGCCTACGCCTCGTTACGAGCCATGCCCAAGCTGGGACGCACCCCCTGTCTGGCGAACAATCAGGTGCGATTGCTCATCAACGGGCACGCCACGTTCGAGAGGATTTTCCAGGCCATCGACGGCGCGCGAGAGGCCGTGCTGATTCAATTTTTCATCATCCATGACGATCGTCTCGGCCGGCGGTTGCACGCACTGCTGCTAAAGAAAGCCGCCGAAGGCGTCGCGGTGTATCTCCTTTACGACCGCATTGGCAGTCATTCACTGCCCCACCATTACGTCCAGGCATTGCGCGACGGCGGTGTCCATGTAAAGGCCTTCGCCACACGCAGCGGCTGGCTCAACCGGTTCCAGGTCAACTTTCGTAACCATCGCAAAATCGTTGCGGTAGACGGGGTGCTGGGCTTCGTCGGCGGGCACAACGTCGGCGACGAGTACATGGGTGAAAAACCGCCCCTGGCGCCGTGGCGTGACACTCATGTCGAAGTACACGGGCCGGTGGTCGGGAGCATGCAGGAGTCGTTTGCCGAAGACTGGTTCTGGGCCGCTCGCTCGTTGCCGCCGCTGATCCTGCCGGACACTTACCCGGACGGCGGGGTGCTCTGTCAGTTGTTGGCCAGCGGCCCGGCGGACGCCTACGAAACCTGCTCGCTGTTTTTCGTCGAGGCTATTCACGCGGCCAGCGAACGGGTATGGATCACCACACCGTATTTCATTCCAGACGAGGCGGTATTCGCGGCGTTACGCCTGGCGGTACTGCGCGGCGTCGACGTTCGGATTCTGCTGCCGTCCCGACCGGACCACAAAATCGTCTATGCGGCGTCCAGCCTGTATGCATTCGAAGCAGTGCGGGCCGGTGTGCGGGTGTTTCGTTATTCGCCAGGCTTCCTGCATCAGAAAGTGGTTTTGATTGATCGGGAAATCAGCGCCATCGGCAGCGCGAACCTGGACAACCGTTCGTTCCGGCTGAATTTCGAAGTGATGCTGCTGACCGTGGACATCCCCTTCGCCACGGAAGTCGAGCAGATGCTTGAGCAAGACTTCGCCCAGGCCCAGGAAATCGATAAACAGGAAAGCCGGGAGACCCACCGCCTTCAGAAAATCGGCATGCGGATCGCCCGGCTTATTTCCCCCATTCTTTAAGGCACGTAGATGTCGTCGCGGGTCCACGGCAGGTCGTGGCTGCCGTCCGCGTGCGGCTTCACCGCCAGGATCTGATGCAGGTTGATCCAGCCCTTGGCGAACGCATAAGCGCAGCCGGCCAGATACAAGCGCCATATCCGCAGTGCCTGCTCCGGCACCTCCTTCGACGCAGCCTCCAGATTGTCTTCCAGGCGCTCGCTCCAATGGTCGAGGGTGCGTGCGTAATGCAGGCGCAGGCTTTCCACGTCGACGATTTCCAGGCCCGCCTCGCTGATCTGGGCAGAAATCATCGACAGGTGCGGCAGCTCGCCATTGGGAAATACATACTTCTCAATGAATTCGCCCGCGCCGCGTCCGACCGGACGTCCGTCGGTGTGCTTGGCGGTAATGCCGTGGTTCATTACCAGCCCACCCTCCCGCACGGCGCCGAACAACGTCTTGCAGTACTGCTCCAGGTTGGCGTGGCCGACGTGCTCGAACATACCCACGCTGACAACTTTGTCGAAGCGGCCGTCCTGGGGCAGGTCGCGATAGTCGAGCAATTGCAGCTCCACCTGGTCTTCCAGACCTTGCGCCTTGACCCGTTCCCGGGCCAGCGTCAATTGCGCCTGGCTCAGGGTAATGCCAAACACCTTGGCGCCGAATTCCCGCGCCGCGTAGCGCGCCAATCCACCCCATCCGCAACCGACATCCAGCAGATAGTCACCCGGCTGCAGTCGTAGCTTGCGACACAAGTGCCGGAATTTGGCCTGCTGGGCCTGTTCGAGGGTTTCGCTGCCCGTCTCGAAATAGGCGCAGGAATAGGCCATGTCGCTGTCGAGCCAGAGCTGATAAAACGCGTTGGAAAGGTCGTAGTGATAGGAAATCGCCTTGGCGTCGGTTTCCTTGTCGTGGACGGTACGCACCGGCAGATCATCCGGATCGTCCTCCACCAGCGCCTGGCTCCACTCATCGCAAACCCGGATGACCTCGTGGATCGAGCCTTCGAGTTCCAGTTTGCCTTCGACAAACGCCGATCCCAGTGCATCCAGGCTGGGATGGGTGAATTGCGCGACCATTTGTGGGTCCTTTACCACGATCGTAACGCTGGGTTCGGCACCCAATATGTATTCATGGCCATCCCAGAGCCGCAGCCGAAGCGGTAGGTGCAGATTCTGTAAGGCCGGTGGAAGTTGCGCGAGCATGACATGACCCCCCTTGTTTCAGAACGTCTGAAATGAGGGTAGACCATGTTAGAAAAATAGCAGGCTATCGATTTATAGCCTTTTTCTATTGCGGTACAAATCCGTCCATTGAGTTCGGAACGCCTCGGCCGGTACACCCCTCTCACATAGCAGACTGCAAGAGCGGCGCACAGTTCGCCCAGATTTACGACACGGATTGCTGGTCCGAAACTTTCGTCAGCGGCTCCTGGAATCGCAGCAAGCGCCCCGCGTTTCCCAACACCAGCAGCGTGCTCAAATTGTGCAGCAGCGCGGCGATCATGGCACCCGCCGCGCCGAGCCAGCCGAACGCTGCGAAGGCAACGATCGCCAGTGTCCAACCCAGGCCGATGATCACGTTGACCTGCAGCGTGCGCCTGCATTGGCGGCTGAGGCGTACACAAGTGCCCAACCGCCGCAGGTCACTGCCGATCAGTACGATGTCCGCCGACGCGAGGGCTATATCCGCACCGCCCGCGCCCATCGCGACGCCAACCACGCCGGCCTTGAGCGCCAGGGAATCATTGATGCCATCGCCCACCACCATGGGCCGGAACCCTTGGTTGATTTCGGTCATGACCCGCTTGAGTTTGTCTTCCGGCAAGGCCTGGGCCTGTACGTCACTGATGCCGATTCCCCGCGCCAAGGTGTTGGCCACGCTTTGACGATCACCCGTCAGCAGCAACTGACGTCCCAGGCCTAACGCCCGCAGTTCCGCCAATGCCACCTGTGCTTCCGGCCTGACGCTGTCCGCCAGCAACAGCCAGGCGAGGAATTGTCCGTCCAGGGCCAGACCGGCAATCGGACCGTCGTGCTCGGGCACCGGTGAAGTCTTGATGCCTAACTGTGCGAACAGCTCCGGCCGGCCGAGCGCCGCTTCGCCCTGCCCGGTCATCGCCACCACGCCCAGTCCCTGCCGCTCATGGATATCCGTCAGGGACGGATAATTCTCCTGCGCCACCAGGCCCGCCAAGGCACGGCTGACCGGATGACTGCTGGCAGAGCCGAGGCTGGCGGCCAGAGGCAGCAACCCGGGCAAATGATCAGCCTGTGCTCTTTCAATGGTTTGCAGGCGCAAGGCTCCATGCGTCAGCGTGCCAGTCTTGTCGACGACCAGGGAGGTGAGGTCCGCCAGTTCTTCCAGGAAAGCCGAACTGCGGATGAGTATCCCGTGTCGTGCCGCCACGGCAATCCCGGCGATGGCCGTCGCCGGTGCCGACAGCACCAACGCACAAGGACACGCAGCAACCAGCACCGCCAGCATCGCCTGGGCATCGTTGGTCACGAACCAGGTCACCGCCGCCAACAACAAAACCAGAACCAGATAGCTGCTGGCGTAGCGCTCCAGCAGACGGGTGATGGGCGGTTTTGAGCGTTCGGCGTTCTGCATCAGGGCAATCACTTTGCCCAGGGTTGATTCATCCCCCGTGCGCGTCACTTGCAGGCGCAGCAACCCATCAAGATTGATTGCACCACCGAAAACTTCGGTGCCGACGACGGCCTCCAGTGGCACCGACTCGCCGGTGATGGGTGCGGTGTCGAGGCTGGCCTGGCCCGACAGCACCCGGCCATCGGCCGGCACGCGATCACCAGCGCGTACTTCGACGATATCGCCGGGCTGAAGCGTTCCGTTGTCCACCTCGATGATCGAGCCGTCTGCCTGGACTTTGCGCCCCTGGCTGCGAGTCAATTGGCCGAGGGCATGAATCGCCTCCTGCGAGCCGATGACACTGCGCTCCTCCAGCACGTGCCCGAAGATCATGATGATCGGCAACAATGCCGCCGTCAGCAGATCCCCAGTGGCCCAGGCGCCAAGCATCGCCAGGGCGATCAATTGGTCAGTGATGCCGTGCAGGCTCGGGAAACGCAAGCTGTACCAGGCAGAACGCATCACCGGCACCGCCACCAATAGCGAGGCGAAGCCCAACAATAACTGGCTGACACCGGATGGCTCCGGGGACCAGCCGCGCCACACCAGCCCCAAGGCAAGCAATCCCAGGGCGAGCATCGCCAACGTCAGTTGCCGGGCGGCGGCGCGTTGTTCGGCCGACGACAACATCGGTGCGGCAGGAGTTGAAGCGCTCATTGTTCGGCTCCCTGGATGATCAGGCGAGAATCGTCTTTGGGATCGACCGTGGTCACTGCGCCGGCCTGACGAAGGATTGCGGGCATGCGCTCACGGTAGAGGCGCAATAACGTTTGCGGATCATTGCCTTGGGTCTTCGCCAGGCCCAGCACCGTGGCGGTGTCGGCCGACGCTTTGGCGAGCCGTTCACTGGCCTGGGCATGGGCGACCAGAAGGGCTCGGTCAGACGACTGTCGCGCGGCCTGGGTGAGCTTTTCGGCTTCGGTGCGAGCATTGGCCACGGTTTTGTCAGCTTGCTGGCTGGCAGTCAGCACCGCATTGAAGGCACTCACGGCGGGCCCTGGCAGACTCGATTGCACATCGACCCGCACCACTTCGATGCCCAGTCCCTGCCCTGTTCCCGCAAGATCACCCAGCCGTCGATTGATGCCTTGGACCAGATCGCCCCGCAATCGCTCGCGGCGTTCGGCGGCCTGGCTATCGCTGCCCATCAGTTCCGGACGAGCCACCAGAATGGTATCCAGGTCCCGGGCCGCTGTCAGGGCCACGGCGCTACGTGCCGCCAGGCGATCCAATGCGGGCAGCACATGCTCACCCTGCAGAACGAAAGCGTAAGGGTCGGTCACTTTGTAGAACACCCGCACATCCAATTGCACCACGCCGGCATCACCGGTCAATAAATACCCAGAGCCTGCCAGTGCATCACTGACCGGCGTGGCGAAACTGGCCACTCGGTCGGCCTGCAAGGCTTCATCCGAACGCAACAAATTCTCTACCCGCCGCTCCAGCACCCGATCCGCCGCCGGCAGCAGAATGATTTGTTCCACAGGACTCGGCCAAGCCAATAGCAAGCCTGCGTTCTGGATTCGATCCAGCGCACCGAAGTGCAGTACCACCGCGCGGTTTTGCGGGTCGATCTGCCGCACATTGGAGAACACCCACGCCAGCGCTGCCAGGACCGTGACCGCATAAAGCGCTAGAAACGTGAGGCGCCCGGCCTGAATCCACGGGCTGGATAACTCGTTTGTTCCACGTGGAACCAAACTCATGGTTGTGTTCCACCCTTGGGTTCCACGCCAGGAGGACCGTCCACCAAGACACGAAATGGCGCAGCGTCGGTACGCAAAATCAGCTTCGTGCCCGGGCTCACGATGGTGCCCAAGGTGTCCAGCGAACGCAGCAAGTTGTAGAGCTGGGGCGCGCCCGCATACGCACGACCATAAATCCCGGCCGCCTCCACTCGGGATTGCGCCTCGATATCAGCGGCCTTCACCGTCGCGTCCGCTTGCAATACTCGCGCATCCCGTTCTGCCGCAGAGCGGATCTGAGCCGCTTCGCGCTTACCGATGGCGGTGCGTTCGGTGGCAATGGTTTCGCGTTCGGCGCGCATGCGATCCACCGTCGCGGTCAGCGTCACCGAAGGCAAGGTCAGGCGCTCAATGCCCACCTGCAACACGCGCACGCCGTAAGTGGCGAGTAACTGTTGATCGATTTGCTGGCGCAATTGCGCTTCGAAATCGGCGATACGCACCTGGCTTGCGTCGGTGTTGACCAGGTTGGCCAAGTCAAAACTGGCCGCCGTGGTCTCCAGCGCCGAACCGACGAACGTGCGGATCTGCCGTGCGGCTTCATCTGGCTGATTCTGCACCGCACGCATAAATCGTTGCACGTTGTCCGGGTCGCCCTGTACCTGCCACGCCACGTAAGCCTGGACGATGATCCGCAACCCGTCGCGCGTACCGACGTCTTGCAGTCCGCTGGACGTGGTGCGCAGGCGCAAGTCCACCGGGATCGCCGCCTCGAACGGCGCCGGCCAACGCCAACCCAGGCCAGGTTGCAACAGCACCCGCGCCGGATTGCCGAAGCGAGTGATAACGGTAGCCTCCCCCGAACGCACTTGCACCAGGCTCGCGGCCGCGACGGCAAACGCCACCAGCAATGCCGCCCAACCCATCCGCCGCCAGGGGAACGGGCCGGCGTCCTGCCCGGCGCCATGATGGTGGTGATGATGCCCATGGTGATGACCGGCATGACGGTGATCATGTCCGGCGTGGTCATGATGATCGTGTGAAGAGGACTGGCTCAATGGGCAGCTCCTGGCTGGACAGGGTTACGCGGCGACGCGGGGTCTGCCGGCAGCGTGAAGGTACGCAGGTCAATGGTCGGCGCGTTACCGCTGCCGCCGAGGCGATGATCGAGGATCAGCAGTTTGGCATCGACAAGGCCTTGGCTCAGTTGGCTAAGGTATTGCTCCAGCACAAAGGCATGGCCGGCCTTGGCATAGGCTTGGCGATCCGCGCTGAATCGCAAATCGGCGGCCCGGGCGGTCGCGTCAATTTCCCGGGCGATGGCTTGGGCCTGGTCATGGACAATGCTGGCCTGCAATTGCGCCTGGTTGGTCTGTTCCGCCGCCGCACCGCGTTCCCGGGCGATCGATGCCTGGACGCCGATCTGCGCCGCTTGCACGCCGTGGTACGCATTGGCCGCACCGGCCGGTGGGTGAATCGCTTCGACGACCGTCGCGAGGATCTCCACACCGCTGTCCAATGATTGCAAATCAGCCTGTACGGCGCGACCGATCTCCTCGGCCAGGCTGACACGGTCCGCGCCCAGCAAACCGTCCAGCGTACGGGAAGCGAACTCATGGACCAGGACCCGACTGGCAGTGCTGCGGATCAACGTCGGCACATCGGCGCTGTTGTAGGTCGCCGCCAGCGCCGCCGAATCGCTCAGACCGATGCGATAGACGAAGCGCACGTCCATGTTGACGATCTGGAAGCTCTGTTGGTCGGCACGTTGGCTGGCGATAACCTGGGATTTGTCATTCACATGGCTAGCATCCCAGAGACGATTGGCTATCGCCGGGGCCGGTCCCTCCGCCGGACTGATATCGGAGGGTGCGCCACTGTCGCCAACATTGGAGGCCAATTCGTGCACGATCCCGTACTCGACGTTGAGCACCCTGCCCAAAGGCCAAGGCAAGGCGACATGCAGGCCCGGGCCGAAGACCTCCACCGGTTTTCCGAAACGTTCATAGATGCCGCGCCCTTGCAACGGCACCTCGTGCACACCCGTCAATAACCAGCCCACCAGCGCCACCAGGGCCAACACCGGCAAGAAGGCGCGGCGCATGTAGCTGAAAGCCCAGATCTGGCGCAAGTCGATGCCGAAACGGTTGTGCAATTCATGTTGCAAGGCCAGCAATGGTCGCGGCGGCCAGCGCAAGAGATCGGCGATGACACTACGGCCCAGCAGCGTCGGCTCCAGGGCATCGCGTCGCGGGATGAACAACGACAGTACCGCCCGCAGCAATAACTCAACCGCCACCAGGCCCGGCAGAACGCCCATCAGCACGGCCAAGCGCACCGGCCAGACAGACGCGGGCGCGGCGAACAGCAAGCACAAGGCGCCGAACACCAGCACGATGATCGCCACCCGGGTCAGTTGCGCCAAAGGTGACGCTTCGGGCCACTCCACGGCGGGCTGCTGGGCCAGTTGTCGCTCGAACACCAACAGCCCGAAGGCCAACAATAACGACAACACCGCACCCACACTGGCCGATGCGCCAAGGGTAGCCGCAGGCAACTGCAGGTTCCAGGCTTGCTGCAGGCTAACAAGCACGAGCACCGCCCAACCGGCCAGCCACAGGGTGGGCGCACCGATTTGCTTGAACAGCTCAACCCAACGCGCGCCGACTCGCTCAAGCAAACGTTCATACCAGCCGAGGTTATCCACAATCCCAGGTTCCGGAACCTGATCATCCACCGCTGGCAGCAGCGCCCTGCTCCGCCACTGAGTGATCCACCAGGCCGACTGCAAGCCCGCCACCAATACCAATAAGCCGGCGCTCTGGCTGACCAACAAGGCCGGCCACACCGATTGTGGCGAAAACAGCCCGATGAAAAAACCAGCGATCAGCGCCAGTGCGGCCACGCTACCCAGCGCGAAGGCGATTCGCTTCAGGCGTTGCCCCTGAAACGACGCTCGCTGGAAGCGCGGCCATTCGGCCACTCGTGCCCCCTCGACATCAAGATCGACTTGCATACCACTCCAGCGCTTTGAGGCGATCAGAACCCGGGGCCGTGGACAGACGCCACCGCCGCTCCGTTATATGGCGTTACCTTATAACGATTACTGTGAAATTTCCGTTTTGAATTCTTCATGACAAACCCCGTCCCTACCCCTTGACTTAAGCCTTGACCCAAAACCCGGGAAACGCTCATATTACGTACATAATTTTTTATCAGGCCAAGCGGGAGAACAGCGATGAGTCACTACGACGTAGTCATTCTGGGTGGCGGACCCGGTGGGTATAACGCGGCGATCCGCGCTGGACAGTTGGGGTTGAAGGCCGCCTGCGTCGAAGGTCGCGCCACTCTGGGCGGCACCTGCCTGAACGTTGGCTGCATGCCTTCCAAGGCGTTGCTCCACGCCTCGGAACTTTACGAGGCGGCCAGCGGCGCGGAATTCGCCAACCTGGGTATCGACGTCAGCCCTACTCTCAACCTCGCACAGATGATGAAGCAGAAAGACGAAAGCGTGGCGGGCCTGACCAAAGGCATCGAGTTTCTGTTTCGCAAGAACAAAGTCGAGTGGATCAAGGGTTGGGGCCACATCGACGGGCCGGGCAAGGTCACCGTAACCAGCGATGACGGGCTCAGGACCGAACTCAGCGCCAAGGACATCGTCATCGCCACCGGCTCGCAACCCATGCCATTGCCAGGCGTGACAATCGATAACCGGCGCATCCTCGACTCCACTGGCGCATTGTCCCTGAGCGAAGTGCCCCGGCACCTGGTGGTGATTGGCGCGGGTGTCATCGGCCTCGAATTGGGTTCTGTCTGGCGGCGCTTGGGAGCGCAGGTGACCGTGGTGGAATATCTGGATCGCATTTGTCCCGGGGTGGACGGCGAGGCCGGCAAGACCCTGCAACGAGCCCTGGCTAAACAAGGCATTCAGTTCAAGCTCGACTCCAAGGTCACCGGCGCCGTGTCCTCAGCCACTGGCGTGCAGCTACAGGTCGAACCGGCGGCGGGCGGCGAAGCACAGACCCTGGATGCCGATTACGTGCTCGTCGCCATTGGCCGTCGTCCTTACACTCAAGGCCTGGGGTTGGAGAACGTCGGGCTGAGCCCTGACAAGCGTGGCATGCTCGCCAACACGCAGCATCGCACCGAAGCGCCGGGGGTCTGGGTAATCGGCGACGTGACGTCCGGGCCGATGCTCGCGCACAAGGCTGAAGATGAAGCCATGGTCTGTATCGAACGGATCGCCGGCAAGGCTGCGCAGGTCAACTATGCGCTGATACCCAGCGTCATCTACACCCGTCCGGAACTGGCCAGCGTCGGTAAGACCGAGGAACAGCTCAAGGCCGAAGGCCGCGCCTACAAGGTCGGCAAATTTCCGTTCACAGCCAACAGCCGGGCGAAGATCAACCATGAAACCGACGGCTTCGCCAAAGTCCTGGCTGATGAACGTACCGATGAAATCCTCGGGGTGCACCTGGTAGGCCCGAGCGTCAGTGAAATGATCGGTGAATATTGCGTGGCGATGGAGTTCGGCGCCTCAGCTGAAGACATCGCCCTGACCTGTCATCCACACCCGACGCGTTCGGAGGCCCTGCGCCAGGCGGCCATGGCTGTGGAGGGAATGGCGACGCAGATGTAGGGGCAACGCAAAGTGAGATGAGGGAGCTTGCTCCCTCGCCACCTCCGAGATCGGCCGGTTGACCATTTAGCTGGCCGAAATCCGGACCTTGCGCCGACGCCGACTGACCAATCCCAGCGCCACTGCCACCAACAGCACCACACCGCCCAGTTGCAACCAAGCCTTGTAAGGTCGCAATGCCGAGCGAATCGGGTCCAGGGCCTGGGTCACGTAGCGTTTGTCGGCATTGCGAAAGTCCGGCTCCTGGCATTGATGGCCGAAATCTCCGGCCCAATCCACATAAGGACCGTCCTTCACGTACCGCTGATACAAAGCGCTTTGCTCTTCCAGGCTGGAGTTGTACCCGACCGCTTTGCACAACACCGCCGCAAATGCCTGGCTGGTGTGGGGGAGATAATCCGCCGCCTGGCTCGCCAGCGCTGTGGCAACGAACCGATAGTGATAACGCACGTCTGGTTGCGCGGCGCTGGCCTGCTGACGTTTCAGCTCCCCTTGCGCCACCAGCGGGCCGACTTCAAGCTCAACGGGCTCCAAACTGTAACTGCCGTCCAAACTGGCGTAGTCCGGCGCCATCTCGTAGCCGAGCAACTCCATGCCAGATTTACGCGCCAACACGGACGCATTGAAATACGCCTCGGCCCGCCGGGTCGGCCACCATTTGGACTCCGCGTCCTGACGCGACTGCCCGTAGGCCGAAGCCTTGCCCTGCAAATCGGCATTATCGAAATAGGCCGGCGCCTCGTCATAACGCCCTTCCCTCAGCAAGCGGCGGCCCAACAGGTTGCGCAGGTTCGCGGCGACCGACAGTGGTACGTAGTTATCGCGATCCTGTTGAGTCAGCTCGGGCGGCGCCGGAACGTTGGCATCGACGTACTGTTTCAGCTCATCGACCGTCAGCACCCGCTCGGCGACTGCCGCGGCGTCGTACCAATAGTTGCCCTGGCCGCGATAGAGCTGATCAAAGGCCTGCAAGTAATCACCCCGTTGCAATGCCAGGATCGCGCTTTCACCTTCGACCCGGCATTTGGGTTGTACCGTCTCGTAGTTCCAGTCCGGTGTACGTCGATTGCCCCAGGACTCATCGTTCGGGAAGGCCTGGGCGGCCTTGGCATAAGCGGCGGCCGCAGCGCCCTTGTCACCGTCACGCAACGCCAGTTTGGCGCGCACCCACCAGGCCAGACCCGTGTCGGCGGCTTTCTGCACAAAAGCCTTGGCGCCGTCGAAATCGCCGTGCTGGTAACTCACCGCCGCCAGGCGGTCGGCATCTTCCAGGTTGTCCCGGGCGTTGGCTTGCAGCAATTGGACGAGTTTCTTTTCGCCCGAAGGTTCTTCGCCGTCCCACCAACCGACGCGGCTGAGCAGATACGCCGCCGCCAAGCCTTGCACCGCTTTGGCCTTGAGCAATTCATTTAGGCGTTCCTCCGGCTGGGCGCTAAGGTCGCCCGCCAATTGCAACAACGAGCTGTAGCCGACCGGGGAACCTTGCAAGGACTGGCTCGCATACAGGCCGATGGCACTGTTCCAATCGTCAGCGGTATAGGCCACCCGGGCTTCTTCGCCAAGGCTGGCGACGCCCAGCTCCAACGGGTCGCTGAAGCCGGCGATGCTCATCTCGCGGGCTTGGCGGAACGCTTCGCGCGCCTGGTTCTGCAAGACCACAGGGTCGCCGCTGCCCGCCTCGGTGCTCACGGCAAACAAGGCCCGTCCCAGGGAATAGGCGGCCCAGGTGCTGCGCAACCGGCGCTGGTCGGCCGGCAGCGCCAGCAACTGTTGGAACGATTCCACGGCGAGCTGATGCTCACCGGCATTGAAAGCGGCCGCGCCGATGGCATACAGCCGCAACTCGGCGGGCAGGTTGGCCGCTTCGGCCGTCACCTGCGCGATATCGCCCAGCGCTCGCAAGCGTTCCACTACCGCGAGCTGCGGCGGGGTCAGGCCGAGCTGCTCGGCCTTGTTGCGTTGCTCGACATAGGAGGAAAGGTCGTCGTAGTTGTAGTCCGGGTTCCGGGTCGCCTCGGTAACCGGCTTGAGCCCGGCGATAGCCTGGCCCAGACGGCTGATTTCGAAGCGAAAGTTGCCTTCGGGTAACTCGGCCAATGATTGGGCGCGGTTATCCAGCAGGCGCATCGGAAAGTCCGGCCCGCAGGCCAGCGCCTGGCCCAGCGGCAGGCTAAGGCTCAAACAAAGCAGGCGGCGAGGCCACTTACGGGTAAACATTGAAACCTCCTTGGTCGATTCTCGTACAGCGCGCCCAGCCGATTGCCCGGTGGGTGCCAGCGGCCAGGCGGCCTTCCTGAATGCGGGTGAAGGTAAGCAGTCCGGGAGTTTGTTGCAACGTGTAACCCGCCAAGGCATCGACGCCGTCACACCCGCCGACCTTCAGCGTCAGGCGCTGGGGCCAGGGGCTGTCGAGATTGCCGCGGTTAGCCAGGCGAATATCGTACAAACCGCCCTGCTCGTGCAGATCCAGGCCGAGGTGACTGTCCAGGCTGTCCCCCCGCGCCACGGCGCCGAGGGTGGTCAGGCTCCAGGCGCGCCGGTCGCCCGCCAACGGCAGGCGAAACCAGATCAGCCCGGCCAGGTGCCTGGGCGGTTCGGCACGCAACTGAGCCGCAAGCCCGGCCACCTGTTGCGGATCGGCCAGCAGTTCTCGACGCTCGCCGCCCCGGTCGATCGGCACTTCACTTTCCACCACCGGCACGCCGCTTTCCTGGGTCAGCAACGCCACGCCATAGGCCGGCAGGGCCAGATAAAACGGCCGCGTGGTGACGCCGCCCCAACGTTCGGCCCAGCGCCGGGCCTGTTCCGGATCGAACAGCCCTTGCCGCGGATCGCTCACCGCGTGGACCTGCAACACACTGCTGTCCACCATTGCCAGCAACCCAGGCAACGCCGGGCTGTCGAGCCAGGCCGGCAGCGCCGTGATGCTGAGTTTCAGTGTGGCCGGCAAGACTTGCCGCAGTCGACCCAGGAATGATTCATAGGCGGGCAAACGTGCGTTGCCCGCGTCGTGGTCGATCTCCACGCCCACCGGCGCCAGGCCCTGGGCGCTCCAATCAGCCAATACCTGCTGAATCTGCCCGATCACATCGTTCTGGTCCAAGGACTTGAGCTGGCCGTCCAGGCGAATCACAGCGATCAGCGGGCGGCCGTCAGCCTTGAGCAAGGCCGGATCGATCCGCGCACGACTCCAACCCGCCCCGGGAAAAGCTTGCAACGCCAGCACCCGCAGGCTCGAGAAATCGCCCCGACTCTGGCGCAGCGCCTGCTCGTGAGCCGGTGTCCACTGGCGCTGCCAGATATAGAGTTGTTGATCGAGCGCCGCAGTAGGTGGCTTTTCGCAGCCGCTCAAGAGCAAGGCGGCGAGGGCCAGCGAAAGCCGGGGAAGTACAGTCATGAAGCCTCACCGCAAAAGCCGAGCAGATTACCGTCACCCGGGCACCGCGAAAACAGCGGCTATCAAACCCCGCCAGGCTTACGCGCAATAATGACCTGACTCTTGGCCACCACCCCATCGAGCGCCTGCTTGATCTGCGCACCGCGGGGCGAATTCAACACGGCCTGCCAGGTGTCGGCCCAGTGGTTGAGCAATGGATGATCGGCGTTGCTGAAGTCGACCTTGGCCTCCCAGAACAAGAGCATCCACATCGACCAGTAAAAGCCGTATTGGCTATGGCTCAACACCTCCAGCCCGGCCTCGCTGACCATCGCCTTGAACTGCTCTTCGCTGATGATGCGAATGTGGTTGGGCTTCTGGAAATACTCCGGCGCGGCGATGTCCTTTTGCAAGTCCTCGGAGCTTGGGTGCGGCACGCTCAGCAGGTACAACGCGCCGGGTTGGCCGACCCGCACCAGTTCAGCAAGAAATTGCGCCGGATCGTCGACGTGCTCGATGACCTCGGTGGAGACCACGCGGGTGGCCGTGGCGTCGGCGATGGGCAACGGATTGCAGTCCGTCACGTGGCACTCGATGTCGCGCGCGGGTGTATCGCCCAGGCGCTGGCGGGTGGCTTCGACCTTGGCCGCGTCGATGTCGGCAATGATGATCTTTGCCCCGCGCATGCCGCAGAAATGCACATTACCGCCGTCGCCACAGCCCACATCCAATAGCGTGTCCTGGGCGGTCACCGGGAAACCGCTGAACAATTCGCCGGTCTGCTGGTTGAACCAGCCACTGAGCATCGCATCGTGCAGCCCGAGCATGTACGGATCGACTTTTTCGACCGCAGGCGTTGCGGGTGCGGGCGCGCCCGTGGCGAGTTTCTTAAAAAGGCTCAGCATGAAGGGGCTCCAGAGACGGGAAGGACGGTTCGAGCGGCGGACAGGCGTGCAACGAGGCGGGCGCCTCGGTTACGCATGGGCATTTCCACCCAACGGTAATTGAGTTCGCTCAGCAGCCCGATCAACAGCAAGGCGCAGGCCAGGGCCAGCCAAGGGTGGCTCGCCGGGTCCGGCGAGCCCAAGGGCGAGAAACGAAACCACAGCTCGCGCAACAGGAAAAACACCGGGATGTGGATCAGGTAGATCGCGTAGGAACGACTGCCGACCCAGACCAGCGCTGTTTTCAACCGGCCACGGGGCATCAGGTAATCGCGGTCATAGGAGGCCACCCACACCAGTACGGCACTGGACACTGCAATGACGCCGAGGCGATAGAACGACAGATTGAAATGCTCGGTGGCGATCCAGGCCATCAACCCACCGAGGAGCCCGATCAGCAGCACGCCCAGTCCAGGCCAGCGCAACCATGTGGGCTCGAACCGCCAATAGCTGGAGCGCAAGCTCCAGATCGACAGCAACACCCCGAGGGCCAGGGCGTCGGTGCGGATGACCGACAGCCACAGCGCCCGCCAGGTGAAAAACTGCACCAGTACCACCGCCAGCAGTACCCAGATCAGGTACCGGCGCGAGACAAACACCAGCAGCGGCAGGATCAGGTAGAACTGCTCTTCCAGCGACAGCGTCCAGTACACGAAGCTCGCTCCGTATTCATAACGCATGAACGCGTCGGCAAAACGCAGGTTGGCAAATTGCAGCAAGCCGGCCACGGTCGCCTGCAGGTTGGCCTCGACGCTGCCGAACGCGCCGGAACGGTTGAGGAAAAACACGGCGAACAGCACCAGCAGCAGCCAGAGCCAGGCCGAGGGCAACAGGCGGAAGGCGCGGCGAATCCAGAAATCCCGTGTCGTGGCCCAGAACTGCCGTCGCGTATCACAACGGCGCAGCTGCGCAATCAAGCTGCGCCCGATGACGAACCCCG
The DNA here is from genome assembly GCF_000281895.1 of Pseudomonas fluorescens Q2-87. NCBI lineage: Bacteria > Pseudomonadati > Pseudomonadota > Gammaproteobacteria > Pseudomonadales > Pseudomonadaceae > Pseudomonas > Pseudomonas fluorescens. Next base: position 6,319,975 of record NZ_CM001558.1, read on the forward strand.
ATATGGCGAAAAACAGGTCCACGCCCCACCACAACTGAAAACTGTCGGACAGGGCCGTCAGTCGCGGCCATCCACCAGGAAACGGCATGCCTTGCAGGTGGTGGAACAGCACCCCTATCACCGCGACAGCGCGCAGCAACTCGATGTCCATGATCCGCTTGCTACTCATGAAGTTCTCCCGGACAAAGGGTCGGGCTTGCGCGCGATGATCACCTGGCTCTTGGGCATGAACCGGTCCAGTACCTGCTTGACCGCCAACCCGCCGGGTTGCGTCAACAAGTCTTGCCAGACGCCCGCCCAGCGTTCCATCAGGGGTGGATAAGGAGCGTGGATACGGTCGCGCACGGCGCCCTCGGGGTTGCGCCCCGCCGCCTGTTCGCTGGCCCAGAAGAAAATCATGCCCATGACCCAGAAAAATCCACTGGCCTGGCGATGCTCGATCACCAACCCGGCATCCTCCACCAGGGCGGCAAATCGTTCGGCGCTGAAAACCTGAACATGGTTGGGCGACTGGAAGTAGCTCGCCGGTGCGATGCCACGCTGTAGATCTTCGCCTACCGGCGCTGGCACGCTGAGCAGATACTGTGCCCCTGGCCGGCCCATGCGCACCAACTCCGCCATGAACGGTTCGGGATCATCGACGTGTTCGAGCACCTCCATGCAGACGATTTTGTTCGCGCAGCCATCGGCCAGGGGCAGCGGCAAGCTGTTGCTGACCAGCCCCAGGAAAGGCGCGGCGCCCTGGGCTTCGACCTGGCGAGCCAACTCTCGGACCTTGTCCTGTTCGCTGTCGGTAAAGATCACTGAAGCGCCTTGGCGCACCGCGAACAGCGTCGCCACGCCCTCGCCGCAGCCGACGTCGAGCAAGGTGTCACCCGCCGTGATGGCAAAGCCCTTGAGCAACTCGCCGGTTTCATTGCGGAACCAGCCATCGAGCATCGCGTCGTACAGGCCGGCGTCGCGGGGCGAAACAGCCGCCGCGGATGGCGCCGTCGACGGCGGCGACGGTTCGACCGGCGGCCTGAGCCAGGACAGTAATCGCCGGATCATGGCTGCGGGGCGTTCCGGCGACGCTCGCAGGCCTGTTCAATAAATGCCCGCAAGCCTTGCTCGGCGTTGGCCTGGCTGCAGAATTTTTCCAGGCTGGTCACGGCATGGGCCGACATCCGGCGATAGCGCTCGGGATCATTGATGGCCACGTCGTAGCTCGCGCGGTAGGCCGAGCACAGCGAGTCCCAGTCGGTGACGTAGCGCAGGGTCCGATAGGCCGCTCGTGGGTCGTGGGGCCAGGCGGTCAGTTCTTCAGTCGAATCCACCACGAAGGCATTGTCGTGATCGATGTAGTCGGCCATCGCCGTGTTCAAGGGTGCGATGGCCGGACGGCCGCAGGACATGAACTCCATCAGCGGCAAGCACTGCCCTTCTCCGTAGGAACAATTGACCACGTAGCGGGTGGCTTCCACCAGTCGCTCGTAGTCCGCGTCCGCCAGGTAGCCGTGGATCAGCACAATGCGGCAACGGTAGGACTGGTTCTTGTAGACGTGATGCAACATGTCGGTCAGCGCAGCGCTGACGTCGTGGTGGGTCAGCTTGAGCACCAGGGTCGCGTCAGGAACGTCGCGGAACGTCGTGCAAAACGCGCTGATCATGTCCTTCCAGTTCTTGCGCCCGTCGTAGGGGTTGAACACCGAGGTGTAGATCACGCCGTCCAGCAGCAACTCACAATCCTGCGCCGGGCCATCGAGCACCAGCGGAGTACCAGCCTGATGCGCCGGCGGGCCGTAGGGCCGCAAGTCAGTGGTGCGGCTGTCGATCAGCAGGCCACGCAATTGCAGGCGCATGTGATCGACCGTCGGCCGCTGGGCCAGCAGCGCGCCCCGGGCGGCAAACCGGTCCCAAACCGGCGCCGCGATGGCGACAATGGGGAAATCCGCGCCCATCGCTTCCCGGACGGTATCGACGGTGAAACTGGAATGTGTGATTGCCATGCCGGTTGTGCCAAGCACCACTCGCCAGTCATGGCGGGGTTCGCCCTGCCAGCTTTCGGTCGGGATGGTGCTGAATTCCCAGGCAAACACGGGGATGGTCGGGCAGGCATAGTGCACTGCGGTGCGATGAGGTGGTGAGAACGACAGGAACACGCAGTCTTCGCCACGCCGCAGGCAATCGGCATGCAGCAGGTCGACCTCTTCGTCCGGCCGGGTCACTTCCACGACTCGCCCCAGCCGTTCGAGTACCGGACGGAACTCCTTGAGCACGAAGTAGTAGCTGTACTCGGGCTTGCCAAGGTTTTCGAGGATGTTGCTCTGGTTGGTTTCCGAATGAATGATGATCAGCATGATGCGGACCCCGCCTCGACCACCAGCGACAACTCATCGCCTTCTGGCACCGCGAGAAAATCAACCAGGCGCTGCTGCACCGGAGCAAAACCGCAATAACGGCGCATGCGCTCGTTGGCGGCCACGGCCATGGCCTGGTAGGCCTGCGGCTGGAGTTTGGCCAGGGCATAACTCTGCTGGTAGGCAAGCTTCAATGAACCCCAGTCGGGCCGATGGCGCAGGGTGCGGTACAAAATGCGCGAATCTTCCGGCCAGATGGTCGGTTCGCGGCTGGACTTGACGATAAAGGCCACCTCGGCGTCGATGTAGTCGCGCATCGCCGTATGGTCCGGCGCAATGACCGGTCGCCCGCTAGACATGAACTCCATCAGCGGCAGGCACAGGCCTTCGCAGCGGGACGCATTGACGTAAAAACTCGCCGCACCATACAGCCGGGCGAATTGCTCGTCCTCCAGATAACCGTGCATCACCACCACTCGACAACTGAACGGCGACAACTGGGACAGCAGCGTCAGCAGTTCGACGTAATAGGTCGACAGGTCGTTCTGGGTCATTTTCAGCACCAGCGTGGCGTCCTCGACATCCCGCAGGGCCCAGCAGAACGCGGTGATCAGGTGATGCCAGTTCTTGCGCCCGTCATCGGGGTTGAACACGCTGACATACACCACCCCGTTGACTTCGATTTCCACCACCTGACTGGTGTCCGGCAGCACGGCTTGGGGATGATCAACGGGAGCTGGCTCTGGATCTGGCGCCGGCAATGGCTCGACAATCGGCAGTGACGGCGCCGGGCGGCCCCTCAGGATCCGGCTGACCAGCACACGTGCAGGCACCGGCACCAGGTCGCGGACCGCTTCGCGGTACCAGCACAGCAGATTGTGCTTGAACAACCACAACGGACCCTGCTCGGCCTTGCCGGTGAAGGCACGAATGACCTCACGCAAATAATGACGGGAAATGAACGCGCGGCGCCGCCAGGTCAAGGGTGGCGGCTCGATGATCGGTTCTGGTTCTGGTTCCGGCTCCGGTTCTGGCACCGGTGTGTCTTCCAGCATTGGTGCGATCAAGCCATCGGCAGAGAGCCCGAGGGGGCGGCTATCGATAATGCAGCCCTTGATCTGCAGGACTGTCCCCGGGTTGACCGGCCTGCTCGGAAATTGCTCACGAACCGTCGCGAAACGCTCCCATAGCGGCGTCGGCAAGACCAGTACCGGGAATTCCTCGCCCAAGGTACGGCGGATCGCTTCGGCCGTGTGGCTGGACAAGGTAATCACCCGGCCATGACGGGCCAGGGTGCGGCTCCAGTCGTGGCGCAGGTCATCGTCCCAGTGCTCGGCCGGGATCGAATCGAACTCCCAGGCCACCACGCAGACCATTGGGCAGAGCAGATCGACAGGCGTCTTGTGGGGTGGGGAAAACGAAAGGAACAAGCAGTCCTGGCCGGCCTGCCGCAATTTCTGGTAAAGCGGATCGACTTCCGCGACCGACGACACCACATGCACCGGGCCCAGGCTTTCAAGCACGGGCCGGTAAGCCTTGAGCACGAAATAATAGCTATATTCAGGGCGGCCAAGGCTCTGGCTGATGGAGTGATCGTTTACGTCCGAGTAAAGAATGAAATTCATGGCATCCCATCATGGAGCCGCCATCCCGGCCACTCCACTTCATGACGGTCGAGTCTCGAATCGAACCGGCCTGGGGCCGCATCCATTCGATCGTCTTCTGACCCGTCTCGTTCTTGTTTTTAGTAGCCCTGGCCGTGCGCTTCGATCCGAGAATCAGAATCGGGCCGGCGTAGTGACGAGGGCATTCTAAACACATCCACCAAGCGTTCGTGAACCGCTCGATGAGAATAAACCGGCTATAAATATGAGAACTGACCGGTCACGGTCTGCGCTGTTGAAATTGCGTTGAAATTGGCACAAATTGGCAACCAAACAACTACAACAAACGCTTCTCTACGCCGATTGTTGAGTGACTTTTCCCCGAACTTACGGAAATTTCCCACTCAGTTTGCGATAGACGAGGCAACCGTACGGGGGCTAGTGCTTGAAAAAACGTCTGTTCGTTACGGGCCTCAGCGGTTTCGTTGGACGCCACCTCAAATCTCGACTCAATGGTCATGATTCGACGTGGCAGTTGATGCCTGTCGCCGCCCGCTATGACCTGACAGAGGCAAAGACCCTGGAAGGCCTCTGGCCCGAGATTCCCGACGCCGTCATCCACCTTGCCGGCCAGACGTTTGTCCCCGAAGCCTTTCGCGATCCGGCGCGCACCTTGCAAATCAATCTGCTCGGCACCCTGAATCTGCTTCAGGCCCTCAAGGCCCGGGGGTTCACCGGGACATTCCTGTATGTCAGCACCGGCGATGTCTACGGCCAAGTCGCTGACAACCAACTGCCGATCACCGAACTGCACGCCCCGGCCCCACGCAATCCTTATGCCGTGAGCAAACTCTCGGCCGAGCTGCTGAGCCTGCAATGGGGCATGAGCGAAGGCTGGCCGGTGCTGGTGGCCCGCCCGTTCAATCACATCGGTCCCGGCCAGAAAGACAGCTTCGTCATTGCCAGCGCCGCCCGGCAGATCAGCCGTATCAAGCAAGGACTGCAACCGGCGCGTCTGCAAGTGGGCGATATCGACGTGACCCGCGATTTTCTCGATGTCAGCGACGTGATCTCGGCCTACCTGGCGCTGCTGGAAAAGGGTATGGCGGGGCAGGTCTACAACATCTGCTCGGGTCGCGAGCAGAGCATTCGCAGCCTGATCGAACAACTGGGCGACATCGCCCAGGTCGATGTGCAACTGATCCAGGACCCGGCGCGTCTTCGCCGTGCAGAACAGCGTCGCGTCTGTGGTAGCCCCGCCAAGCTACGACAGGCAACGGGATGGACGCCTGAAACAACAACACAACAATCCTTGCGGGCGATCCTGTCCGACTGGGAGATACGGGTACAAGAAGAATGAAAAGTGCACTCATCACAGGGATCACCGGCCAGGATGGCGCGTATCTGGCCAAGCTGCTGCTCGACAAGGGTTACAAAGTCCATGGGCTGGTGGCGCGACGAAGCAGCGATTCACGCTGGCGGTTGCGCGAGATGGGGATCGAGCACGACATCGTTTACCTGGACGGTGACATGGCCGACGCCTGTTCGGTGCAGCGAGCCGTGATCAAGTCGGCGCCGGACGAGCTGTATAACCTCGCCGCGCAAAGTTTCGTTGCCGCATCCTGGGACCAGCCGGTAACCACCGGCATCGTCGACGGGCTGGGGGTCACCCACCTGCTCGAAGCCATTCGCCAGTTCAGCCCGCATACCCGCTTCTACCAGGCGTCCACCAGCGAAATGTTCGGCTTGATCCAGGCCGAGCAACAGGACGAACACACGCCGTTCTACCCGCGCAGCCCGTATGGCGTGGCGAAACTGTACGGCCATTGGATCACCGTCAACTACCGTGAAAGCTTCGGCCTGCATGCCAGCAGCGGCATCCTGTTCAATCACGAGTCGCCCTTGCGCGGCATCGAATTCGTCACCCGCAAGGTCACCGACGCCGCCGCGCGTATCAAGCAGGGCAAGCAGCGGGAATTGCGCCTGGGCAATATCGACGCCAAGCGCGACTGGGGCTTTGCCGGCGACTATGTCGAGGCCATGTGGCTGATGTTGCAACAGGACAAGCCCGACGATTTCGTCGTCGCCACGGGCGTTACCACGACCGTCAGGGACATGTGCAAGATCGCCTTCGAGCACGTGGGCCTGGACTACCGTGACTTCGTGAAGATCGACCCGGCGTTTTTCCGCCCGGCCGAAGTCGAGGTGCTGCTCGGCAACCCGGCCAAGGCCCAACGGGTATTGGGCTGGAAGCCCAGGACTGACCTCGACACCTTGATCCGCATGATGATGGATGCGGACATGAAACGCGTCGCCAAGGAGTAGGCCATGCTCATTCCCGTAATTCTCTCCGGCGGCGCCGGGACGAGATTGTGGCCGGTGTCCCGCGAGGGCCATCCCAAGCCATTCATGATCCTGCCCGACGGCCAGTCACTGCTGGGCAAGACCTATCGACGCGCCGCCGGGTTGTTCGACGGCCGGGGCGACATCGTCACTGTCACCAATCGCGAGTACTACTTCCAGAGCCGCGACCACTATCAAAGCGCTCATCTGGAGCGTTATCGCGGGCACTTCGTGCTGGAACCGACGGGGCGCAACACCGCGCCGGCCATCGCCGCCGCTACCTTGGCGGTGCAGGCCCTGCACGGTGACGACGCCATCCTGGTGGTCATGCCCGCCGACCACCTGATCCAGGACGAGGCGGCTTTCAAGGCCTCCGTGGGGCACGCGGTGGAGTTGGCAAAAAGCGGTCACCTGGTGACTTTCGGTGTGTTGCCCACGACACCGGAAACCGGCTTCGGCTACATCGAACGGGGCAAGCCCCTGGACACCAAGGGCGCGGCCAAGGTCGTGCGCTTCGTCGAAAAACCCGACCTGCCGACCGCAACCCAGTATCTGGAAAGCGGCCGCTTCCTGTGGAATTCGGGCATGTTCTGCTTTTCGGTCAAGACATTGCTGGCGGAGCTGCAAGCCCATGCGCCCGACTTGCTCGAACAGGCTCGTGCCTGCGTCGCGGCCAGCACGGCGGTGGAAACCTCAGGGTGCGTGCAACAGGAATTGTCGGCAACGCACTTCGCCGAAATGCCGGACATTTCCATCGATTACGCCCTCATGGAACGCTCCGCCCACGTGGTGGTGATTCCAGCCGCATTCGACTGGAGCGATATCGGCTCCTGGAGCGCCGTCGCCGGCCTGGTGCCCGCCGATGCTCAGAACAACCGCGCCACGGGCGAGACCTTGTTCATCGACAGCCAGAACAACTTCGTCCAGAGCGACGGACGATTGGTGGCCGCGCTGGGTGTGGAAAACCTGATCATCATCGACACCGCCGACGCCGTACTGGTGGCCCATGCCGACCGCGCCCAGGATGTGCGCCGCGTCGCCCGGCAACTCAAGGACAAGGAACACGAAGCCTATCGCCTGCACCGCACGGTCAGCCGCCCGTGGGGCAGCTACACCGTGCTCGAGGAAGGCCCGCGCTTCAAGATCAAGCGCATCGTGGTCAAGCCCGGCGCGTCGCTGTCCCTGCAAATGCACCATCACCGCAACGAACACTGGGTGGTGGTGGAGGGCATGGCCAAGGTCACCAACAACGGTTCGGGTTCGCACCTGGTGGCCAAGAACGAGTCGACCTTCATTCCCGCCGGCCACAAGCATCGCCTGGAAAACCCCGGTGTCATCGACCTGGTGATCATCGAGGTGCAGAGCGGCGAATACCTGGGCGAAGACGACATCGTTCGTTTCGAAGACCATTATGGCAGGGCCGTCTGATGTTGCTGACCTTGCAACGCACACTGTGGAGCTATCGCGGCTTCGTCCTGGGTAGCGTCAAGCGCGAGTTCCAGGCGCGGTATCGCAACTCGCTGTTCGGCGCGTTGTGGACGGTGCTCAATCCGCTGTCGATGATCCTGGTCTACACGGTGATTTTTTCCCACATCATGCGTGCCCGCCTGCCCGGGGTCGAAGACGGCATGGCCTACAGCGTCTACCTCTGCGCCGGGCTGCTGACTTGGGGCCTGTTCGCGGAGATCACCACCCGCAGCCAGGGCATGTTCCTGGAAAACGCCAACTTGCTGAAGAAGATCAGCTTCCCGCGGATCTGCCTGCCGGTCATTGTCTTGTTCAATGCCGGCATCAACTTCGCGATCATCCTCGGGCTGTTCCTCGGTTTCCTCCTCATCACCGGGCGCTGGCCGGGCATGGCCTTGCTGGCGTTGGTGCCGTTGCTGGTCTTGCAAGTGCTGTTCGCCGCCGGGCTGGGCATGTTGCTGGGGATTCTCAACGTGTTTTTCCGCGATGTCGGGCAACTGTTCGGTATCTGCCTGCAGTTCTGGTTCTGGCTCACGCCGATCGTCTATCCAATGACAATCCTGCCGCCGTCGATCCAGCAACTGCTCGCCTTCAATCCCATGACCGCGCTGATGCAGAGCTACCAGAACCTGTTTCTGTACAACCAGTGGCCGGTCTGGAGTTCGTTGGTACCGTTGCTGGTGGTCGGCCTGCTGTTATGCACCTTGGGCTTGCGCATGTTTCGCCGGCGCGGCGGTGAAATGGTGGATGAACTCTGATGGGACATTTGCGCGTCACTGGCCTGGGCAAGGCCTATAAGCAGTATCCGAACCGCTGGAGCCGGCTGTTCGAATGGTTGATTCCCTTTTCCCGGCCGCGCCATCAGTTGCACTGGATCCTGCAAGGCGTGGATTTCGAGATCCAGCCCGGCGAAGCGGTGGGCATCGTTGGGGTCAATGGCGCCGGCAAGAGCACCCTGCTCAAGATGATCACCGGCACCACCCAACCGACCTGCGGCCACATCCAATTGCAGGGGCGCGTCGCCGCGTTGCTGGAACTGGGGATGGGCTTTCATCCCGATTTCACTGGCCGGCAGAACGCCTTCATGGCCGGTCAACTACTGGGCATGCAGGTGGAGGAAATCGAAGCCCTGATGCCAGAGATTGAGGGGTTTGCCGAAATCGGCGACGCCATCGACCAACCGGTGCGCACCTATTCTAGCGGCATGCAGATGCGCCTGGCGTTCAGCGTCGCCACCGCCCGGCGTCCAGATATTCTGATCGTCGACGAGGCGCTGTCGGTGGGTGATGCCTACTTCCAGCACAAGAGCTTCGAGCGCATCCGCAGCTTTCGCAAGGCCGGCACCACGTTGCTGATCGTGTCCCACGACCGTTCGGCGATCCAGTCGATCTGCGACACCGCCATCCTGCTCGAACACGGGCGCATGGCCATGCGCGGCAAGCCGGAAGAAGTGATGGATTACTACAACGCCATGCTGGCCCAGCGCGAGGGACAGGTGGTGCGCCAGGAGATGCTCGCCAACGGCCAGGTACGCACCATTTCCGGCACCGGTGAGGCCGGCATCCTCGATGTGCAATTGCTCAACAGCCAGGACCAGCCGGTGGAAGTGGCCGAGATCGGCCAGCCGATGGTGTTGCAGGTACGCGTGGAAATCCGCCAGGACATCGAGCGTCTGGTGCTGGGTTTCCTGATCAAGGATCGCCTCGGCCAGCCCATGTACGGCATCAATACTCATCGCCAGGACAAAGCCGTGACCGACCTCAAGGCCGGCGAACAGATCACCTTCCGCTTCAGCTTCGACATGCGCCTGGGCAAGGGCAACTACTCCGTAGCCCTGAGCCTGTCACGGCTGGATTCGCACCTGGACCGCAACTTCGAATGGCGCGACTACGGGCTGGTGTTTCACGTCATCAACAATCGCCAGGAAGACTTCGTCGGCTGTTCCTGGCTCCAGGCGCGGACCAGTATCCAGCGCTCGAGCCAGACTGCCGTCCAAGCGTTGCCGCAAAAGGAGCTGCCATGACCCGTCTACTGGTGGAGTGCACTTACGTATTTGAACATCCGGAAATCAATTCCGGCATCCAGCGCGTCGTGCGCAATGTGATTCGCGAATTGCCCGCCAAGGACGGTGAGCAAGAATGCATCCCCGTGGTCATGCTGGAAGGAAAGTTATACGAGGCCAAGAGCCTGGCACCGCTGTCGACCGATAAACTGGACCTGGTCAGCCTGCGGATCCGCTGGGAACAGATGGCCAACCTGTTCTGGTTCTGGCACCGGACACTGGCACGGCAGTGGCCCTTCGGCCGATCATCGTGGGCCCGCCGAATCCTGTATGTCGGCTGCCGCCTGTTCGCCCTGGGCTGCTTGAGCATTCCGATACGCTTGCTCGACCGCGCGCTCAAGGGCAAAGAACTACCGAAACGTTGCGTACCGCTGAAACATCGGGCAGGCGATCAACTGGTCTTGCTCGATTCCTCCTGGCATTCGGATATCTTCCCCCTGGCCGAACAGCTCAAGCGTGATGGCGTCGGGATCATTTCGGTGGTCTACGACCTGATTCCCCTGTCCCATCCGCAATTTTGCGACGCGGGTCTGGTCAAGGTGTTCAACCATTGGTTCGACTGGATTGCCCGTACCGCCGACGGCTACATCGCCATCTCCGCCACCATCCGCGACCAGCTTCGCCAGGAAATGGTCCGACGCATTGGCGAGGAGCAGGTGCAGGAACGCTGGTTCGACTATTTTCATCTGGGCAGCGAGCTGGACCAGATTAATCCCGCCCACGCCGTCGATACGCAATTGCTGCGACTGTTCAAGCGCCCCGAGCCGGTATTCCTGATGGTCAGCACCATCGAGCCGCGCAAGAACCATGCTTATCTGCTCGATGCGTTCGAGCGGGCCTGGACCGCCGGTTCACAGGCGCGCCTATGCATCGTCGGGAAGATCGGCTGGAAATGTGAGGCGTTGATCGAACGTATCGAGCGTCATCCACAACTCAACAGCCGTCTGTTCATGTTCAATCGCCTCTCGGACCACAGCCTGGAACACGCCTATCGGCACTCCACCGCGCTGGTGTTCCCGTCTTATGTGGAAGGCTTCGGCCTGCCGCTGGTGGAAGCCATGCAGCGCGGCTTGCCGGCAATGGGGAGCGACATTGAAGTGTTTCGGGAAATCGGCGGTGAGTTCATGGCCTACTTCGACCTCGAGGATCCTCAAAGCTTGACGAACCTGGTCACCGAGATGGAACGCACCGGGGTCTTCCCGGCCAGTCGCAACCTGGATCAATGGCAATGGCTGAGCTGGCGCCAAGCCAGTGCGCAACTGGTCGAGCGAATCGAGCGACACGTCGAAGCGGTGATTGTCGACAGGGAAACAGCATGCGGATAGCCCTCAACGCGCGCATCCTCCAGGCGCCACGCACCGGCATTGGCCAATACGTGTCGGAATTGGCCACCGCCCTGGCCCGCGAGCCGGATGTGCAGTTATCGCTGTTTCACGGCTGGGGCTGGAACTCGCAGCTGCCACAAGCACCCGCGCCTGGCTATTCAAGGTTCAGCCCCTTGCTGCGGCGGGTTCCGGGGGCCTATCAGGCTCGCCGCTGGCTGGAACAGAAGCGCTTCGATCAAGGCCCTTCAAAAGCCATCGACCTGTACCACGAACCCAGCCTGTGGCCGCTGGCTTTTGACGGCCCGACGGTGATGACCCTGCATGACCTCACCCATGTGCGGTATCCCGAGACGCAACCGCCGGCACGCCTGAAAGAAATCGAGCGACGGCTGGCCCGGGCGGTGGAACAGGCGCAGTTGATCATGACTGTTTCTCAGTTCATCGCCGATGAAGCCCAACAGTATTTCGGCCTCCCAGCCGAGCGCCTGCGCGTCGCCCCATTGGGCGTGGCGGCACGTTTCCATCCGCGCGAACCCGAGGCCATCGACGGAGTACTCAAGGCCCATGGCCTGGAGGCGGGTCGTTATTTCCTCTGTGTGGGTACCCTGGAACCGCGCAAGAACCTGTCACTGGCCCTGCACGCCCATGCCGGACTCCCAGAATCAGTGCGTCAGACCTTTCCTTTGTTCATTGTAGGAATGAGCGGATGGCAACAGGCACAGCTCAATGATGAGTTGAAACGCGCCCTGGCTGGAGGGCATGTTTGTCTGGCGGGTTACCTGCCTGACGAACAGGTCGCCCAATTACTGGCGGGGGCACGGGCACTGGTTTTCCCTTCGCACTACGAAGGCTTTGGCCTGCCGGTCCTCGAAGCCATGGCCAGCGGCACGCCGGTTATCACCACGCGTTGCTCGGCCATGCCCGAGGTGGCGGGGCCGGCCGGCAATTATTGCGACCCGCAGGATCCCGAGGGCTTGCGCGAGGCGATGCTCCGCTTGATCGAAGATCACCCGCATTGGCAAGCCTGCCGGGAAGCAGGATTGCAGCAAGCGGCGCTTTTTTCCTGGGAACGCTGTGGGAAAGTCACTGCCCAAGCGTATCGCCAGGTTCTGGGAGGTTGAATGCGAGTCCTGCACTTTTACAAAACCTATCTGCCTGAGTCCATGGGCGGCATCGAGCAGGTGATTTTCCAGCTGTGCGACAGCACTGACCGGATGAGTATCGATAACACTGTGCTTGCTTTGAGCGGGAATCCGTCCCCCACCCCTCTCCAGATTCGACAGCATGTCGTTCATCAATCCCGAATGGACTTCCAGCTCGCCTCCACCGGTTTTTCCTACAGCGTTTTCAAGAAGTTCCGCGAGCTCGCCGCTGAAGCAGACGTGATCAACTACCACTTCCCGTGGCCGTTCATGGATGTGGTGCATTTTTGCAGTGCCGTGAAAAAACCCTACGTAGTCACTTACCATTCGGACATCGTTCGCCAGCGGCACCTGCTGACGCTGTATCGGCCCCTGATGCGGCGCTTTCTCGACGGCGCCGATCGCATCGTGGCGGCGTCGCCGAACTACGTGCACACCAGCGACGTGCTCAAGCAATACCCCGATAAAACGCGGATCATCACCTACGGGCTGAACAAAAGCAGTTATCCACAGCCGGACGCCGAGCGCATGGCCGGATGGAAGGCCAGGCTCGGTGAGCGCTTCTTTCTGTTCGTCGGAGTGATGCGCTACTACAAGGGCCTGCACATTCTGCTCGACGCCCTCAAAGGCGTGGATTATCCCGTGGTCATCATGGGGGCCGGTCCCCTGGAAAAACAACTGCATGCCCAGGCAGCGGCATTGGGTCTGCGCCATGTGCATTTCCTTGGGCGCCTGGGGGACGAGGACAAAGTCGCCTTGCTGGAACTGAGCTACGCCATCGTGTTTCCGTCGCACCTGCGTTCCGAGGCCTTCGGTATCTCATTGCTCGAAGGGGTGATGTTCGGCAAACCGATGATCTCCAGCGAAATCGGCACCGGAACCAGCTACATCAATATCCACGATGAAACCGGCCTGGTGGTGCCTCCCAGCAATCCCGAAGCGTTCCGGGAGGCGATGCGTACCCTATGGGAAAACCCCACGCTGGCGCAGGCCATGGGCGTCAGGGCCGAAGCCCGTTACCGGCAGTTGTTCACCGCCGAGGAGATGGGTCGCAAGTGGGTGCAGCTGTATGAAGAGTTGCTGGAGGAAAAGGCGCTTTCCTACGCCTAGCAGCCTCTCATCCAACGAAATGCCCGCTGTGGCCAGGGCGCTTGCTCACTGGCCACAGCGGGCATTCAGCCTTGATTATCAGGCATGTGTTTGCAAACCGATCACTGTACGCGGCATGCCCACAAACCCAGGCAAGGCTTCGATACGCGCCAGCCAGGCTCGCACATTCCCGTAGTCCTGCAATGACACATTGCCTTCCGGTGCGTGGGCGATGTAGCTGTAGCCGGCCACATCGGCAATCGTCGGCGCATCGCCGGCCAGATAGGCGCTGCCGCTCAACTCTTGGTCGATGACTTTCAGCACGTTATGGGAACGCGCGATCACGTCTTCAGCGTTATAAGGCGCACCAAACACCGTGATCAGCCGTGCCGTGGCCGGCCCCGCATGAATCGGCCCCGCGGCAGCCGACAACCAACGCTGCACCCGGGCCGCGCCGATCGGATCGGTCGGCAACCAGCGGCCCTTGCCGTATTTTTGCGCCAGGTACACCAGGATGGCGTTGGAGTCCGCCAGCACCACGCCATCATCGTCGATGACCGGTACTTGGCCAAAGGAGTTGAGCGCCAGGAAATCCGCCTGTTTGTGCGCCCCCTTGGCCAAGTCGACGAAGACTTCCTCGACGGGCAACTCGAGCAACGAAAGCATCAGCTGGACGCGGTGGGAATGGCCGGAAAGCGGGAAGTGATAGTGCTTGATGGGGTTCATGGTCGACTCCGGGGGAAGTGACGCCATCAGCACAACGGCGTCGATGGGGTCATCTTCCTCCCCAAGCCAAAACAAGAGAATCACCCGCAAACGCAATCCATTATTTCGTCTTTTGAAACAATACCTCAGCCGCTCAAGGCCGGATGTTCGCGCAACGCGTTAACGGTGAAATCGACAAAACTGCGAACCCGCGCCGGTGCATTGCGCCCGCCCTGATACACCACATGGATCGGCAGCGGCGGCAATTCGAAGTCAGCCAGGACGATTTCCAGCTCACCGGCCGCCACATTGCTCGCCACTTGATAGGACAACACCCGGGTCATACCCAACCCTTGGCAGGCAGCGGTGATCGCGGCCTGGTTGGCCGTCACCACCAGGCGCGGCACAGGCCGGACGGCCAGCGGTTGGCCTGCATCGATGAAGGTCCAGCTTTTGATCTGGCCAATGGCCGATGACGCCACCACCGGCATTCGCTCCAGATCCTCTGGATGGCGAGGCCGGCCGTGGCGGTCGAAGAATGCCGGGGAGCCACAAACGACCCTGCGCACCTCACCCACACGCACGGCGTGCAGATTGCTGTCCGGCAACTCGCCGATGCGCACGGCCACATCGATGCCCTCCTCGACCATGCTGACCGTACGATCCAGCAGCAAGGCATTAATACAGACCTCGGGATACCGGTGCAGATAATCGACCAGCAGCGGGGTGACGAACAACTGGCCGAACAATACCGGCGCAGTCACCGTCAGTTGTCCTCGGGGTTGGACATGGCTGCCGGCCGCCGAGTCCTCGGCTTCCTGCAGCTCACCCAGGATCCGCCGACAGTCCTCGAGAAAGCGCTGGCCCGCTTCGCTCAAGTAGACGCTACGGGTGGTGCGCACCAGCAGGGGCGTACCGATGCGTTGCTCCAACCCTGCCACCGCACGCGTGACGCTAGCCGCCGACAGCCCCAGGCGCCGCGCCGCTGCCGAAAATCCGGCGTCCTGGGCCACCGCGACAAACACCTGCATTTCCTGGAACCTGTCCATCCATCCCCCGATGAGAAATCCTGATACAAGTTTTTCGCGGCGTCTCAACGCAGCGCAGGGCCGCCATTGTAGAGGCCTGGGCCAGTGAACCACAGCGTAGCGCAGCCGGACACCGGGACATTGATCCGGCCACGGAAGGTACCCCTTGGTACCATCGCGTTTCATGACAATTTTATGACCCGGAAAATAACCCTGTGGGAGCGAGCTTGCTCGCGATAGCGGTCCGTCAGTCGCCATGAATCCGACTGAGCCGACGCTTCGCGAGCAAGCTCGCTCCCACAAGGTCCGCCTGCTGTTTTATGGATTGGCTTCAACTGAAAGGCCTGTTGCTGTGAAAGTTTTTTACCACCGTCTAACTCATCCTCTCGCCTCACTGATCATGCTGGTCGGGTGCGTATTACTCGTCCCGATGATCCTGCGCCTGGCCCTGGGTTGGTCCGACCCGCTGGGCTATCTCTCGGACCTGGGCATTGGCGGCTTGCTGATCGTGTTGCTTCATCGCCGTCCCTGGTGGCTGGCGCTTCCGGTATTGCTCGCCTGGAGCGTGTTGACCCTGGCCAGCATCGAGCTGGTCAGCGCCGTCGGACGGATGCCCACCCCCTCGGACATTCACTACCTGATCGACCCGCAATTCGTCGAAAACTCCACCAGCGGCGGCTTCGCGCATCCTTGGCTGGCTGTGTTGCAATTGGCCGCGCTGGCGTTATGGCTGATGACCCGCTGGGCCAGCCGACCCAGCTTGACGCCGCGTTTGCCGCGCCACGCCTGGGCGTTGCCGGTCATGCTCTTGCTGGCCCACGGTGCGTTGCAATCCTGGCGTCCTACCGAAGCAGACCAATGGAATGTCTTCAACCTACCCCATCAACTCGTTACGGCGGGCATTGTCGCGGGGCAGGAACGGGCCGAGCAGTGGTTCGAAGGCGATACGGTCGATCCGCTCCCGCCCATGGAAGGTCTTACCAGGCTGGACCTCGATGGCGCGAAACTGCTGGCCGAACCGGGGGGCGCGCGCAACGTCTTGGTCATTGCTCTGGAAGGCATTCCCGGGGCCTACCTGAGCACCAATCGCCAAGCCCTGAACCGCCGCTATCAGGAAAACCTGATGCCGCGCCTCAGCGCCTGGGCCGAACGCGGCATGAACACGCCCGATTACGTCTTGCACAGCCACCAGACCATCCGTGGCTTATACGCAATGTTGTGTGGCGACTACGACAAACTCAACGACGGCACGCCCAAAGGCGTCGAGATGCTGAACCAGAGCCAGCGCAACCAGGACTGCCTGCCCGCCCAATTGCGCCAGAACGGTTTTTCCACCCATTTCCTGCAGGGCGCGGGGCTACGTTTCATGGCCAAGGACCGGATCATGCCGCATATCGGCTTCGACACGACCCTGGGCATGGACTGGTTCACCCAACCGGCGTACTTGGAATTTCCCTGGGGCAAGGACGACAAGACCTTCTTCGAAGGCGCACTGGATTACGTCGGGCAGCTTCAGCAAGCGGACAAGCCATGGATGCTCACCCTGCTGACCGTGGGCACCCACCAGCCCTACTCCGCGCCGGACGACTACCTGCAACGCTACGAGTCCGCCAAGCAGGCGGCCGTGGGTTACCTCGACGACGCCCTGGACAGTTTCCTGACGGGCCTGGAACGCCAGGGCATCCTGGAAAATACCCTGGTGGTCATCACCTCGGACGAATCCCACGGCATCGACGATGTGCGCCTGGCATCGTCCTGGGGATTCAACCTGACGCTGGCACCGGAGCCATTGCCCACGATCAAATCGGGGACCTACGGCCATGTCGACTTGACCGCCTCGATCCTTGATTACTTCGGTTATGCGGTGCCCACGTCGCTGTCCGGCCGCTCGCTGTTCCGGGACTACGCAACCGGCCGGGAAATCATGTCGTTCACCAACGGCAAGCTGCGCCACCACGATGGCGACGGCACGTTTACCGAGTGTGATTTCCAGCAGCGTTGCCGTTATTACACCAGCGAAGGCTTCATTGCCGAACGCGCCCTCTATCGCGGGCAATACAGCGGCCAGCGCGCCCGGCTGATCAGCGCCCGGGCCACGGCGCTGGACCAGACCCTGCTGAGAACGCCGCTGAACCAGCATTATCAGTTTGGCAGCGCCGACAAAATCCCATTGCCGGCCACGGTCAGCAACGACTGGACCGATAACCTCATCGGCGCCCAGTACCTGGAAATGCCCAAAGGCTCACAGACCCGCGTCAGCCTGACCATTCGCGCGGTGGAGGCAGACCACGCGGCCTACATTTCGCTCAAGGCCAAGGAGTTCGAGCGGGATGTGCCGATAGATTTACCCACAGACGTGGCGGTGACACACGAGCAACCACTGGTGATGGACATCCGTTTCGACAACCCGCTGCCGCGCAAGGCATTTTCTTTCCATTTGCTCGGCCATGGGGCCGGCGCCATCGAGATCAGCGATTTCAGCGTCGTCACCGAATTGCCGGACCAGACCGACCAACCGCAATACCTGGACGACATGCAGGACGACAGCGAGGCCCAATCCAGCTGAACAAAAAACCCGCAGCCCTGGAGCAAGGCTGCGCGTTTTTTGGGCTCATCCGACTTGATCATATAAAAGCGCCGGGCTAATCCAGCAATCGATGCAGCTTGGCGTACTGCAACAACATGATGGTCTTGCCATCGCAAATCTCGCCGGTCTCGATCATGCCCAGGGCCTGATCCAATGGCATCTCCAACACCTCGATTTCTTCACCCTCCGCTTCCAACCCGCCGCCTTCGTGCTGCTTGTCTTCATCGAAGTACTCGCCGACGAAAAAATGCACTCGCTCCGTCACGGAGCCCGGGCTCATGAAGGCTTCGAACACCTTGCGCACGTCCTGGATGATATAGCCGGTTTCTTCCTGGGTTTCCTTGCGGATGCAAGTGTGCGGATCGTCGTTGTCCAGCAGGCCGGCGCAGGTTTCGATCAACAGGTCATTATGCCCGTTGACGAAGGCTGGGAAGCGGAATTGCCGGGTCAACACCACGGTCTGCTTGGCCTTGCTGTACAGCAGGATGGTCGCGCCGTTGCCACGGTCATAGGTTTCACGCGTCAGTTCGCGCCACTGGCCGTTGCGGCCCAGATAGTCATAGGTGGTCTTGCGCAGCACGTACCAATTGTCCGAGAGGACTTCGACTTGTTTGATGCGCACGCGATCCCTGATGCCGGTTGCCTGTGTCATTCACCCACTCCATTTAGGGACTAGAGGTCCCGTTTGAAAGCCTGTTCAGCCATCGCCGATGCTCACAAAACGTTCAAGATGGCCTAACTTCTGTTCCAGTTCGACTGAAAACTGTCGCAACCATTCCCGCTCACAACGATGAGGGGACACGTGGCAGTGCGCGTTTATGAGCCGTCCGCAGGTAGGCGCGTTCGATGATCTGTCGTACCTGGGGCGACACCTCTTCGCCCATCAGGTATGCATCGATTTCCTCGTAGCTGCATCCATGCGCCATTTCATCCAACTTACCAGGTGCCAAGTCTTCCAAATCAGCGGTCGGCGCCTTGCGCACCAGGTGCGAGGGCGCACCCATCGCATCAGCCAACCACCGCACCTGGGTCTTTGTCAGCCCGGACAGTGGCGCCAGGTCGCAAGCGCCGTCGCCGAATTTGGTGAAGAAACCCATCACCGCTTCTGCACCATGATCGGTGCCGACCACCAACCCATTGCTCAGATTGGCGATGGCGTATTGCGCCAGCATCCGCGCCCGGGCCTTGACGTTGCCTTTGGCAAAGTCGATGAGTTCGGCCGAAGGCTGCAACCCGTCGATGGCGATATGGCTCATCAACCCGTCGACACAAGCGGCGATGTTACTGGTAGTCGTCGAGTCCGGCCGGATGAAGTCCAGGGAGTCCTGGGCGTCTTGCTCATCGGCCTGGGCCTTGTAGGGCAGTCGGACTGCGATAAAGCGCGCCTCATGACCTTCGTCCCGCAACTGCTGCACCGCCAACTGGCACAGGCGCCCGGCGGTGAGGGAATCGACGCCGCCACTGATACCGAGTACCAGGGACTGGCAACCCGACTCGCGCACCATCTGCTTGATGAACTCGACGCGACGGGCAATTTCACTGGCTTCGCCGCCCTGTTTGAATTGACGGTCGATGCCCAGTTCCCGGGCAATGCTTTCTTGCTGAAGCGAAGTCATATCAGGCTCCCAGTTGTGGATTGGCAAGGGTGACGTTGAACACTTGCGCGGCATAACGCAGGAATGAGGCGTCCTCGCAGACGTTCTTGATCGGGTCGTCGGAGAACTTCACCACCGGCTCGCCGTGGACCCGCACCAGTTTCATGACGATGCTCAGCGGCTCGACGCCGTCGACATCGCAGGCCAGGCTGGTGCCCATGCCAAAACCGAATCTGGCCTTGCCACGAACGTGGCGCAGGATCGGCAGGCATTTTTCGAAATTGAGGCCATCGGAGAACATCAGGTCCTTGGTGCGCGGGTCGATACCCAGCTGCGCATAGCGCCCCAGTACCTTGTCGGCCCAGACGATAGGGTCACCGGAATCCTGGCGCAGGCCGTCATAGAGCTTGGCGAAGTAGAGGTCGAAGTCCTTGAGGAAAAAATCGGTGCTGATGCAGTCCGTCAGCGCGATACCGAGCCGACCGCGATATTCGTGCACCCAGTTTTCCAACGCCGCGTTCTGGCTCTCGCGCAACCGCCCGAGTTGCTGGTGCACCATCAGCCACTGGTGGGCCATCGTGCCAATCAGCGGAAGATCGAACTCATAAGCCAAGTGAGCGTTGCTGGTGCCGACAAACACCCCAGGGAAATCGCTGCGCATGACATTGACCACTTCACGCTGGGCCCTGAACGACAGGCGCCGACGGGTGGAGAAGTCCGAAACACGAAACTCGGCGAGTTCTTCACGGCTGGCATTTTTCTCCAGCCATTCGAACTTCTGGTAGAGCTTGCGGGTGACGTCGGCCAACTCGACTTCGGGATATTTCTCGCGGTTGCGCAGTTCGCTGACCATCGCCAATACCGGTTGCTCGAACATGATGCAGTGCAGCATCGGGCCACGGACGCGGATGTGCAGTTGGCCGTCGACTTCGGCAACGTGTATGTAGCGCAGGTTGAAGCGGAACAAGCCGAGAAACTGTTCGAAGTCCGGGGTCAGGTACTCTCGGAAACGCTTGTTGAACAGAAACCGTTGCTCGCCTTCACGCAGCTGCAAGCCGGCGAGTTTCTCCAATTCGACACGAATGTCCGGGATCAGGTGGCCGAGCCGCTCCTTGGAACGCACGATGAATTGATATTCCACCTCTACGTTTGGGTGCTGGTGCAACACCGCCTGCATCATGGTGAAGGTGTAGTAGTCGGTATCCAGAAGACTCTGGATGGTGGCGCTGCTTGTATCGAATGCACTGTCCATGGCTCTTCCTTATGCGTTTGCCAGACGGATCGTTTCTTCGCGAGTCGCGGCCACCGAGACCCCTGCTTGCTGCAAGCCTTCAATGGCTTGAACGGCCCCCTCCTCGCTGATTGCGCGACAGGCCGGGAGGTGAACGATCACCTTGAAGCCGGCGGCGGCCAGTTGCAGGGCGGTGGTCTTGACGCAGAAATCCAGCGCCAGCCCGCCGACAATCACCTGTTCCACCTTCAGGCCTTTCAAATACTCGATCACCCCGGTGGACAGCTTGCCGTGCAGGTCGTGGTAGCAAGCGCCGTAGGGGTGCAGATCGGGCTCGACGCCCTTCCAGACGAAATAGTCGTAGTCGTATGGGGTCGGCAGTTCGTCCAGCAGGGTGAAACCCTCGGTACCGGGAACACAGTGGCTGACCCAAGTGATATCGGCGTGCTCGAGCCCGGTTGGCACGAACATCTGCGAATGATCGGCGACCACCCAAGGTGCCGGTGGCGAATGGGCGTCCTTGCTGCCGATGCGAATACTGGCCAGGGATGCGATGAAATTCAGCTCACTGCCGATCTGGTGACCACCTGGTACGGGAAGCTCATCAGGGCAAAGCGGTGTGAAGCTCTTTTGCGCATCGACATCGAAGGAAGCCGTTTTTCGGGTCAGGCTGTTCATGCTGGTTTTCTCCTGTTGACGATCGAAAGAGTACACAACGTGTACTTTCATAACAAGCGCCAAACAGAAATATTTTACAGCCTCCATTTTTCTGGATATTCGAGCGGACATAAGATCTCGCTGTCCAAAATCTAGACTTCACTGATAGAGTACACGTGGTGTACCTATCGGAGATAAGCCATGTTCGAGATAGCCCTTTATGGCGGCGCTTTCAACCCGCCGCATGCCGGTCACGCCCAAGTGATGATCGAAGCCTCGTGCCAAGCCAGACGTGTGCTGGTCGCCCCCAGCTTCAGGCACCCCTACGCAAAGCGAATGATCGATTATGAGGTTCGCCTGAACTGGCTCGAATCGATCGCCCGGAAGGTCCAGCCACTGTGCCGTGCGCAAGTACGCGCAAGCCGGGTGGAGCAGGTCGTGGCGCGGGATGTAGAAGGCCCGATCTACAGCTACACCCTGCTCACCCACCTCGCCGACAGCCTGGCCCTGGACGGCAAGCAGATAGCGTTGGTGGTCGGCCAGGATGTCGCGCAACTGCTGCCGACCTTCTATCGCGGCGAAGCATTGCTGGAGCGCTTTTCCATCGTTTGCGTGGAAGAAACGATCCACGTGCGCAGCACCGTGGTTCGCGAGCGACTGGCCTTGGGCGAGCCGCTTCCCACCCACTGGATGGCACCCGGTATGAACCCGTTAAACTATGACCTTTACGCAACCCACGGAAATTGACATGCCGAACCGCACAGCCCCCGCGCGCGACTACCTGCACACCATCGACCTGTGTGTGCTGCGCTTCTGCCGGGAAGCCCAGGCGCTTGAAATCCTGCTGAACCGACGCGAAACCGAGCCGTTCGCCGGCCATTGGGCGCTGCCGGGAATCGTGGTCAATGGGGGGGTTGAAGACCTGACGCTGAACGACGCCGTAGAACGGCTGCGTAGCTCGAGCAAAGTGGGCATGCCGCTGGCCTGGATCGAACAAGTCGGCACCGTCGGCGACGCGTTCCGCGACCCGCGCTGCTGGTCGTCGTCGACGTTCTACCTGGCGATCGTGAGCGATGCGGTGCAGCTCGCCGAGCACCAGGGATTTTTCCCGCTCAAGGACGTCGCCGACGCCTCGATCAAACTCCCTTTCGATCACAACAACCTGGTGGCCACCGTACAGGAGCGCTTGTTCTCCAAAGCCCTCTACAGCAGCCTACCGCTGATGTTCCTCGGCCCTGAGTTCAGCGCGCCGCAAGCCGTGAGCATTTTCTCCGTGGTGCTTGATCGCCCGGTGCTCAAGACCAGCATGCGCCAGCGTCTGCTGAAGATGACCGAAGCAGGCTATTTACAGGAAACTGGCCGCAAGAAAAGCGGCGACGGCGGCCGTCCACAACGCACGGTGGAAAACCTCAAGCCCGGCAGCGTCTATCTTTTCGATCGTTGTTTTCTGGATTAACGCGCGGACAAGCGCTAGACCACTTCGGCGCAGATGCCGGTGCTGCCGCCTGTGGTCAGCAATACTTTTGCTTCAATACCTTGGCGTATGGCAGCACCTTTTTCTTTACGTCAAATTTCAGAGCAAGCATACAGCGGGTAGTCCGTGAAGCCTCGCTCACCGCCGCCATACAGGTTAGCGGCGTCCAGGGCATTGAGTGGCCAGCCCTTCTCGATGCGCTGGGGCAGGTCGGGGTTGGCGATAAACGGCCGGCCGAACGCAATCAGGTCGGCCAGGCCCGCATCCACTAGACGCGCGCCACGCTCGGCGGTGTACAGGCCTGCATACAGGATGCGGCCGCTGAAGGTGCTTCTGACCTCCCGGCGAAACGCGTCAGGCAGGTCTGGGGCATTCGGCCAGTCGGCTTCGGCAATCGACAGGTAAGCGATACCTGCTTGTTCCAGCACTTTGATCGCCTCGATATAGGTCTGATGCGGATCATCCTCGACGAAGCCGATATACACCCGATCTTCATCGGTACTGGTGAACAGCGGCGTGAAGCGTACCCCGACGCGGTCAGGTCCAACCACGGCGCTGACGGCTTGCACTACTTCGCGCAGGAAACGCAGGCGGTCATGCAGCGAACCGCCGTATTCATCGGTGCGCTGGTTGGCGTGGGCGGAAATGAACTGGTTGACCAAATAACCATTGGCCGAGTGAATCTCAACGCCGTCGAAACCGGCGCTGAGCGCATTGCGTGCCGCCTGGGCGTAGAGCTCGACCAGCGCCTTGATTTCCGTCACGGTGAGCTCCCGTGGCAGGGACGGTTCGACCAGGGTGCCGATACCCGGGGCCGTTTCAATGAAGGCTTTGGCCTTCCGGGCCTGGATCGCCGACGGCGCGACGGGTGCGGCATTGTCCGGTTGCAGGCCGGTGTGTGAGACCCGGCCGACGTGCCAAAGCTGGGCGAAAATCACGCCGCCTTCTGCATGTACCGCGTCGGTGACGGTGCGCCAGCCGTCGATCTGCGCCTGGCTGTAGATCCCTGGCGTCCAGGCATAACCCTTGCCGCGCGGTTCGATCTGGGTGCCTTCGCTGATGATCAAACCGGCGCTGGCGCGTTGCTGGTAATAAGTAGCCATCAGGGCCGTTGGCACGTCGCCGGGCTGGCCGCTGCGCTGACGCGTCAGGGGCGGCATGACGATGCGGTTTTTCAGTGTCAGCGGCCCGAGGGTAGTCGGTTCAAACAGGAAGTGGTGTTGCATGATTCGATTCCTTTTTTGCATCAGTCGGGCTTACAGACCGCCTAGGCTGAGGTACTTGAGGTTCAGGTATTCATCCAGGCCGTGGCTTGAGCCTTCACGACCAATGCCGCTGTCCTTGACCCCGCCAAACGGGGCTTCCACGGTGGTGATCACCCCGGCGTTGATGCCGACCATGCCGCTCTGCAGGGCACGGGATACGCGGAAAGTGCGCGCCAGGTCACGGGTGTAGAAGTACGCAGCGAGGCCGAATTCCGAGGCGTTGGCGGCGTCGATAGCCTCTTGCTCGGTACTGAAGCGCAACAGCGCGGCTACCGGGCCGAAGGTTTCTTCGTGGGCGATGAGCATGTCGGCGGTGGCGTCGGCGATCACGGTCGGCTCGAAGAAGGTCGCGCCTAGCGCATGGCGTTTGCCGCCGAGTAATACGCGTCCACCTTTGGCTTGGGCATCTTGAACGTGGGCTTGGACTTTGCTGACGGCGGCCTGGTTGATCAGCGGGCCTTGTTCGACGCCGTCCTCGAAGCCGTTACCGACCTTCATCTGGCGCACGCGGTCGGTCAGGCGGCGGGCGAATTCGTCGTAGATGCCGTCCTGCACGTAGAAGCGGTTGGTGCATACGCAGGTCTGGCCGCTGTTGCGGAATTTTCCGGCGACGGCGTTTTCCACGGCCAGGTCCATGTCGGCATCGTCGAAAATAATCGTCGGTGCGTTGCCGCCCAATTCCATGGAGAGTTTTTTCATGGTGTCGGCGGATTGTTTGTAGAGCAGCTTGCCCACACGGGTCGAACCGGTGAAGGTTATTTTGCGCACCAGAGCGTTGGAGGAGAACTCTCCACCGACGACGGCGCCGTCACCGGTCACGACATTGACCACACCGGCGGGAATCCCGGCTAGCTGGGCCAGTACGCCATAAAGCAGGCCGGAAAATGGTGTGAACTCGGATGGCTTGATGACGATGGTGCAACCGGCGGCAAGCGCCGGGGCAATTTTGCGCGATAGCATGGAAAATGGGAAATTCCACGGTGAAATCGCGCCTACTACACCGACGGGTTCACGGGTAACCAGGATCTGGCGGTCTTTCCAGGGCGACGGAATGATCTCCCCATTGATGCGCCGTGCTTCTTCGGCAAACCACTGGATGTAATCGGCGCCGAGTTTCATTTCGTTGCGTGCTTCGGCCAGCGGCTTACCTTGTTCAAGGGTGAGCATGCTGGCGAGAATGTCGATGTTGTCGCGCACGATCTGCGCCATGCGGCCGAGAAAGCCTGCACGTTCTGCGGCGGTGGTCATCGACCAGGCGCTGAAGGCATCTTGTGCGGCATCGATGGCGCGGCGCGTTTCAGGGGCCCCCACCCATGGGATCTGGCCAATCTGGGCTTCGGTGGCCGGGTCAATGACGCTATAGACGTTGGCGTCATCCGCCGCCACCCATTGTCCACCGATGTAGTTGGCTTCCTTCAGCCAGCCAGCGGCTTTGATTTGCTCCACGTTGAACGTTGTCATGGTGTCTCCAGAGGTTGAGTGGCCTGCACCGAAGCCCCGGCGGGGCCTGCGGATGGGAATAGGGAATAGCGACGGGAGATGTTCGAGTCTCCCGTCAGCGGCGAGCTCAAGCGTTGGATTGGTTCAGTTTGGCGATCAGGAGTTGGGCGGCTTCGGTGGACGAACCCGGGTTCTGGCCGGTAATCAGCAAGCCGTCGCTGACGACGTAGGAGGACCAGTCAGCGCCCTTGGAGTACATGCCACCGTTGGCGATCAGCATGTCTTCAACCAGGAAGGGCACGACGTTGGTCAGGCCTACGGCTTCTTCCTCGGTATTGGTGAAACCGGCGACTTTTCTGCCTGCAACCAGTGGCGTACCGTCTGGATTTTTCACGTGGCGCAGCACGCCGGGAGCGTGGCACACCAGGGCAGCAGGCTTGCCGGCGGCCAGGAATGCCTCGATCAGTCGGATCGACTTCGGATCTTCAGCCAGGTCCCACAGTGGGCCATGGCCGCCTGGGTAGAACACTGCGTCGAAATCATTCTGGGAGACGCTGTCCAGTCGCACGGTGTTGGCGAGCTGGGCGGTGGCCGCGGCATCGTTCTCGAAGCGGCGGGTCAGGTCAGTCTGGAACGATGGCTCATTGCTCTTCGGGTCCAGCGGTGGCTGGCCGCCTTTGGGCGAGGCCAGGACGATTTCGGCGTTGGCCGCGAGAAAGGTGTAGTAGGGGGCCGCCAGTTCTTCCAGCCAGAAACCGGTCTTGCGGCCAGTGTTGCCCAGGGTGTCGTGGGAGGTCAGCACCATAAGAATTTTCATGTTAAGCATCCTGTTTTCAGTTTGGGGTCGTGGGGTCGCAATAAATGAAGCAATTTAATTAGACTGGTCGTCTACAAACCGGGCAGCAAAAAGAGCGATGGGGAGATAAAGGCCAGCTTGGTACGGGTGCTCATCGCTGTAACCTTTGCCGGGGTGAGTGAATGTGCGACTACAGTATCTACGATTAGACCAGTCGTCTAGTAACTTTTTAAAGTTTTTTAACGCGGCGCTTCTCAGGGGTTTTTCCAAGCGAGGAAAGGCTGCGAAAAAAGCGGCGGATTTATGTTCGAGGAGGATTGCGGGGGTGCTAAAGCAACGTGAGCGGTGCAGCGCCGCGATAGGCGATACACCACTCACGCCATGAATCAGGATAGGTTGAGAATCTGGCGGGTCGTGGCCATCGCCGTCTCGAAGGGCTGAACACTTTTGGTAATTTTCACCATGACGCTGGCGCCAAGCCACAATTGATAAAGGCTTTGCGCAACATTGTGAGGCGTACCGGTGACCGCCAAGGAACCTTCAGCCACACCGATTTCAATCCCGTTCGCAAGGCGATCGATAATCCCGGATGTACCGCGCTTGAGCACGGCACGCATGGTTTCCGAAAGATCGGCAACTTCCACGCCCAACTTCACGGCAAGGCACTTGCCCTGGCAATCCTGGAAGGACTGGGTGTCCTGCCAGATCTGGAAGTAGTTCTGCAGCCGCTGCGCCATTGTCTGGTTGGGCTGGGCGAGCGTCTGGTCGATGTCGTCGAGGTACGCCTCGAAATAGTTTTCGAGCAGGGCTTCGCCAAACGCGTCTTTGGAGCCGAAGTAGTGATAGAAGGAACCCTTCGGCACACCGGCAGTGGCCAGGATCTCGTTCAAGCCCACGGCGGTATACCCTTTGGCAGCCATGATTCGCTGGCCTACATCAAGGATTCCCTGGCGGACGTCGGATGTTTCGCGGGTCTTTGGAGTGTTCATGGGAGGATGGTAGTCGTTTGTAGTTGATCGGTCTACTAGGCGCCCTGATTCTCCACACACACCATGCGGCTGGGTTTAACAGCCGAGGGATCGATCGATCCCTGGCCGTTTCCAACAGTATTTAATTTTCCAGCGACACGTCTAAATCCAAAGCCAGGGCTTGGATCAGGCGGTGCGACTCACTCCACCGTCACAGACTTCGCCAAGTTACGCGGCTGGTCGACATCGGTGCCCTTGAGCACGGCAACGTAGTACGACAGCAATTGCAGCGGGATGGTGTAGAGAATCGGCGACAGGATGTCGTGGATGTGCGGCATGTGCACCACGTGGGTGCCTTCGCCATTGGTCATGCCGGCTTTCTCGTCAGCGAACACAATCAACTGGCCGCCACGGGCGCGCACTTCCTGCAGGTTGGACTTGAGCTTTTCCAGCAGCTCGTTGTTCGGCGCCACGGTGACCACCGGCATGTCGTTGTCCACCAGGGCCAACGGGCCGTGCTTGAGTTCACCGGCCGGGTAGGCCTCGGCGTGTATGTAGGAGATTTCCTTGAGCTTCAAGGCCCCTTCCATCGCCACCGGGAATTGCGCGCCACGGCCAAGGAACAGGGTGTGGTTCTTCTCGGCGAACAGCTCGGCGATTTTCTCCACGGTGCCGTCCATCGCCAAGGCCTCGCCGAGGCGGGCCGGCAGGCGGCGCAGTTCTTCGACCAGCTTGGCCTCGACGCCCTCGCCCAGCGTGCCGCGTACCTGGCCCAGGGACAATGTCAACAACAGCAGGCCCACCAACTGCGTGGTGAACGCCTTGGTCGACGCCACGCCGATTTCACGGCCGGCTTGGGTCAGCAGGGTCAGGTCGGACTCGCGCACCAGCGAGCTGATCCCCACGTTGCAGATCGCCAGGCTGGCGAGGAAGCCCAGCTCCTTGGCGTTGCGCAGGGCAGCCAGGGTGTCGGCGGTTTCGCCGGACTGGGAGATCGTGACGAACAAGGTGTCTGGTTGCACCACCACCTTGCGATAGCGGAACTCGCTGGCCACTTCGACCTGGCACGGAATGCCCGCCAGCTCTTCCAGCCAATAACGGGCGACCATGCCGGCGTGATAACTGGTGCCGCAAGCCACGATCTGCACGTTACGGACCTTGGCGAACAGTTCGGCCGCTTGTGGACCGAACGCCTGGACCAGCACCTGACTTTGGCTCAGGCGGCCTTCCAGGGTACGTTGCACCACGGCCGGTTGTTCGTGGATTTCCTTGAGCATGAAGTGACGGAATTCGCCTTTGTCGGCCGCTTCGGCACCGTCGCGGTACTGAACGGTCTCGCGTTCCACAGCTTTTCCATCGATGTCCCAGATCTGCACGCTGTCACGGCGAATCTCAGCGATGTCGCCTTCTTCCAGGTACATGAAGCGGTCCGTGACCTGACGCAGCGCCAACTGATCGGACGCCAGGAAGTTCTCCCCCAGGCCCAGGCCAATGACCAACGGGCTGCCGCTACGGGCCGCCACCAAGCGATCGGGCTGTTTCGCACTGATGACCGCCAGGCCATAGGCACCGTGCAGTTCCTTGACCGTTGCCTTGAGGGCGACGGTCAGGTCCACCAAGTCCTTGAGCTTGTGATTGAGCAGATGGGCGATGACCTCAGTGTCAGTGTCCGAAGTGAACACATAACCGAGCGCCTTGAGTTGTTCACGCAGGGCTTCGTGGTTTTCGATGATGCCGTTGTGCACCACGGCCAGGTCGCCGGAGAAATGCGGGTGGGCGTTACGCTCGCATGGGGCGCCATGGGTGGCCCAGCGGGTGTGGGCAACGCCGAGGCGACCCACCAGCGGTTCGGCGTCGAGCGCCTGTTCAAGCTCGCTGACCTTGCCCGGGCGACGCATGCGCTCAAGCTTCTCGTCGTTGGTGAATACCGCCACACCGGCGCTGTCGTAGCCGCGATATTCCAGGCGCTTGAGGCCTTCGAGCAAGATTGCTGTGATGTTGCGTTCAGCAACGGCGCCGACAATTCCACACATGCTATTTCTCCTGGCTGACAGGCGCGCAGATCACGGTGATGCCGCGGGCCTGAATCTGATCGCGAGCCTCTACGGGCAGGCGATCATCGGTAATAAGGGTATGGACGCTGCTCCACGGCAGCTCCAGGTTGGGAATCTTGCGGCCGATCTTGTCGGCCTCCACCATCACGATCACTTCGCGGGCCACTTCGGCCATGACACGGCTCAAGCCCAGCAATTCGTTGAAGGTGGTGGTACCTCGAACCAGATCGATGCCGTCGGCACCGATGAACAACTGGTCGAAATCGTAGGAACGCAGGACCTGCTCAGCCACCTGCCCCTGGAAGGACTCGGAATGAGGGTCCCAAGTGCCTCCGGTCATCAACAGCACCGGTTCGTGCTCCAGCTCGCTCAAGGCATTGGCTACATGCAGGGAGTTGGTCATCACCACCAGGCCCGGCTGCTGGCCGAGCTGAGGAATCATGGCCGCCGTGGTGCTGCCGCTGTCGATGATGATGCGCGCATGTTCGCGGATCCGCTGCACAGCGGCCCCGGCAATGGCTTGTTTGTACTTGGAAACGGTTTGCCCGTTATCGGCCACCAACTCCTGCGGCATGGGAACCGCGCCACCGTAACGGCGCAGCAGCAGACCATTGGTTTCCAGGGCGGCGAGGTCCTTGCGAATCGTAACTTCCGAGGTTTCGAAGCGTTTGGCCAGCTCATCCACACTGACTTCGCCCTGCTCTTGGAGCAGCGCTAGGATGTTGTGGCGGCGTTGTGGCGTGTTGCGCTTCGACATGATGGCTTAAGTTTCGATTCGAAAGATAACGTAAGCAATCAAAACCTATTGTGGAGAAGTCGTCAAGGCGCAAGGAGAAAAATTCAGAAAGGAGATTCCCTAGGGATTTAGGCTGGGCACAGAACTCAAGTACACCTAGAACCCCTGTGGGAGCGGGCTTGCCGCGAAAGCGGCGGCACATTCAGCATCAATGTAGCTGAACCACCGCATTCGCGAGCAAGCCCGCTCCCACAGGACAGCTGTGGATAACTTTAAGGCTTCTTGATCTTCACAGGCCGCTTCCAGCCGTCGATGTTGCGTTGACGGGCGCGGGCCACGGCGAGTTGCGACTTATCCACATCCTGATTAATAGTCGAACCTGCCGCCGTGTTTGAGCCATCACCGATGGTCACGGGCGCAACCAGCGAGTTATTGGAACCGATGAACACGTCTTCACCAATGGTCGTCTGGTACTTGTTGGCCCCATCGTAGTTACAAGTGATGGTTCCGGCACCAATGTTGGTGCGGGCGCCGATTTCAGCGTCGCCCAGGTAAGTCAGGTGGCCGGCCTTGGCACCTTCGCCCATATGAGCATTCTTCAGCTCGACGAAGTTACCCACATGGGCCCGAGCCTCCAGCACAGTGCCGGGACGCAGGCGCGCGAATGGGCCGGCATCGCTGCCCTCGCCCATGATCGCGCCTTCGAGGTGACTGTTGGCCTTGATCACCACGCCTTTGCGCAAGGTGCAGTCCTTGATCACGCAGTTCGGGCCGATGGCCACATCGTCTTCAATGACTACCTTGCCTTCAAGGATGACATTGATGTCGATGACCACGTCGCGCCCCACGCTGACCTCACCGCGTACGTCGAAACGGGCCGGATCGCGCAAAGTCACGCCCTGCGCCATCAGGCGGCGAGCGGCCCGCAGTTGATAGTGGCGCTCCAACTCGGCCAGTTGCCGACGGTCATTGGCGCCCTGCACTTCCATGGCGTCCAGCGGTTGCTCGGTGGCGACGACCAGGCCGTCGCTGACAGCCATGGCGATAACGTCGGTCAGGTAATACTCGCCCTGTGCGTTGTTGTTGGACAAGCGACTCATCCAGGCGCCCAGGTGTTCAGCCGGTACCGCCAGAATCCCGGTGTTGCCCTCAGTGATAGCGCGCTGCGCTTCGTTGGCGTCCTTCTGCTCGACAATCGCTGTTACCTGACCATCGGCGTTACGCACGATGCGGCCATAACCGGTGGGGTCGTCCAGCTCGACCGTCAACAGACCCAGCTGTTGCGGCGCAACATGCTTGAGCAGGCGCTGCAAGGTCTCGACTTCAATCAGCGGCACATCACCATAGAGAATCAATACGGTATCCGCCGTAATGAACGGCACGGCTTGGGCCACGGCATGACCGGTGCCCAGTTGTTTGTCCTGCAGGACGAAATTCAAGTCGTCTGCCGCCAGGCGCTCACGAACCGCATCGGCGCCGTGGCCGATCACCACATGGATGCGCTGTGGATCAAGTTGCCGGGCGCTGTGGATAACATGGCCGAGCATGGAGTTGCCGGCTACCGGGTGCAAGACCTTGGGTAACGCCGAACGCATGCGGGTGCCTTGACCGGCCGCGAGGATAACGATTTCAAGAGACATGACTGCTACCAATCCTGGGTGGTCAGCGGCTGCGACCAGATGAAGGGTGTCGGGAAAAGAAAAAAGGGTAGCCGAGGCTACCCTTTTTAATCAATCGCACAGAAAGCAGACGGCTTAGCCGCCGAACTTCTTGCGGATCTGCTGGACGGTACGCAGCTGGGCTGCGGCCTCGGCCAGACGTGCGGCAGCAGAACCGTAGTCGAAGTCCGCGCCTTTTTCGTGCAGAGCCTTCTCGGCGGCCTTGACGGCCTCCAGAGCGGAGGCTTCGTCCAGGTCGGCAGCACGTTGCACGGTGTCGGCAAGAACCTTGACCATGTTCGGCTGAACCTCGAGGAAACCACCGGAGATGTAGAACACCTCCCTTTCCCCGCCCTGCTTGGTCAGAGTAATCGGACCTGGCTTCAAGCTGGTGATCAGCGGTGCGTGACCCAGGGCGATACCAAGATCACCCAGCTCACCGTGCGCAACCACAAACTCGACCAGACCGGAGAAAATTTCCCCTTCCGCACTGACGATATCGCAATGGACTGTCATAGCCATCTGATTGCCTCAACCTAAATTAGCGCCCGTTGCCGGGCGCCGGGATTACAGTTTCTTGGCTTTCTCGATCGCTTCTTCGATGCCGCCGACCATGTAGAACGCTTGTTCTGGCAGGTGGTCGTAGTCACCGTTGAGGATGCCTTTGAAGCCAGCAATGGTGTCTTTCAGGGAAACGTATTTACCCGAGGCACCGGTGAAGACTTCAGCCACGAAGAACGGCTGCGACAAGAAACGCTGGATCTTACGAGCACGGTTTACCAACTGCTTGTCGGCTTCCGACAGCTCGTCCATACCCAGGATCGCGATGATGTCCTTCAGTTCCTTGTAACGCTGCAGCACGTACTGAACGCCGCGAGCGGTGTCGTAGTGCTCCTGGCCGATCACGTTCGGGTCCAGCTGGCGCGAAGTCGAATCCAGTGGGTCTACCGCTGGGTAGATACCCAGGGAAGCGATGTCACGGGACAGAACGACGGTGGCGTCCAAGTGGGCGAAGGTGGTCGCTGGCGACGGGTCGGTCAAGTCGTCCGCTGGTACGTATACCGCTTGGATCGAGGTGATCGAGCCTTGCTTGGTCGAAGTGATGCGCTCTTGCAGCACGCCCATCTCTTCAGCCAGGGTCGGCTGGTAACCTACTGCCGAAGGCATACGGCCCAGCAGTGCGGATACTTCGGTACCGGCCAGGGTGTAGCGGTAGATGTTGTCGACGAACAGCAGTACGTCGTTACCTTCGTCACGGAATTTCTCGGCCATGGTCAGGCCGGTCAGTGCTACGCGCAGACGGTTTCCCGGCGGCTCGTTCATCTGGCCGTATACCAGTGCCACTTTGTCCAGAACGTTGGAATCCTTCATCTCGTGGTAGAAGTCGTTACCCTCACGAGTACGCTCACCCACACCGGCGAACACGGAATAACCGCTGTGCTCGATGGCGATGTTACGGATCAGCTCCATCATGTTTACGGTCTTGCCTACACCGGCACCACCGAACAGACCGACTTTACCGCCCTTGGCGAACGGGCAAACCAGGTCGATAACCTTGATGCCTGTTTCCAGCAGTTCGTTGCCACCCGCCTGCTCAGCGAAGGTTGGCGCAGGACGGTGAATGCCCCAGCGCTCTTCGGTGTCGATCGGGCCAGCTTCGTCGATCGGGTTGCCCAGTACGTCCATGATCCGGCCCAGGGTCGCTTTACCGACCGGT
This sequence comes from Pseudomonas fluorescens Q2-87, assembly GCF_000281895.1. Classification (NCBI taxonomy): domain Bacteria; kingdom Pseudomonadati; phylum Pseudomonadota; class Gammaproteobacteria; order Pseudomonadales; family Pseudomonadaceae; genus Pseudomonas; species Pseudomonas fluorescens. Next base: position 6,353,257 of record NZ_CM001558.1, read on the forward strand.
ACGGAGATGGCTGCGCCAGTGTTGTTGACGTCCAGACCGCGCTTCAAGCCTTCGGTGGAGCCCATCGCAATGGTACGAACCACGCCGTCGCCCAGCTGCTGCTGAACTTCCAGGGTGGTTTCGGCGCCTTGAACTTTCAAGGCGTCGTAGATGCTCGGTACGCTGTCGCGTGGGAATTCCACGTCGATAACGGCGCCGATGATTTGAACGATACGTCCGCTACTCATAGCTGGATCCTCTGAATATTTGAACCGTTAAACCGCGGCAGCGCCGCCGACGATTTCCGAGATCTCTTGGGTGATCGCAGCCTGACGCGCCTTGTTGTAGATCAGCTGCAAATCGCTGATCAAATCACCGGCGTTGTCGGTAGCGTTCTTCATCGCGATCATCCGCGCCGCTTGTTCAGCTGCGTTGTTCTCGACCACCGCCTGGTAGACCTGCGACTCCACGTAGCGGACCATCAAGCCGTCAAGCAGCTCCTTGGCATCCGGTTCGTAGAGATAGTCCCAGTGGTGCTTGAGTTCCTGTTCCGGGGTTGCCACCAGTGGAATCAACTGCTCCACGGTTGGCTGTTGCGTCATGGTGTTGATGAACTTGTTGGATACCACGGACAGGCGGTCGATCCGGCCTTCCAGGTAAGCATCCAGCATCACCTTGACGCTGCCGATCAGGTCATTGATCGACGGTTCTTCACCCAGGTGGCTGATAGCGGCGACGACGTTACCGCCGAAGTTGCGGAAGAAAGCCGCACCCTTGCTACCAACTACACACAGATCGATCTCGACGCCTTGTTCGCGGTTTACCGCCATGTCCTTGACCAGAGCCTTGAACAGGTTGGTGTTCAAGCCACCGCACAAACCACGGTCACTGCTCACCACGACGTAACCGACGCGCTTGATGGCGCGGTCGATCATGAACGGATGGCGATATTCCGGGTTGGCGTTGGCCAGATGACCAATCACCTGGCGGATGCGCTCCGCGTAAGGACGGCTAGCAGCCATGCGCATTTGTGCCTTGCGCATTTTGCTGACCGCCACTTTTTCCATGGCGCTGGTAATCTTTTGCGTGCTTTTGATGCTCGCAATCTTACTGCGAATCTCTTTTGCGCCTGCCATGTAACACCTATCAGGTTAGCAAGCGGGAGCCTTGCGGCTCCCGCTGCGGCTTACCAGGTTTGGGTGGCCTTGAACTTCTCGATACCAGCCTTGAGGCCAGCGTCGATTTCGTCATTGAAGTCACCCTTCACGTTGATCTTCGCCATCAAATCGGCGTGATCGCGGTTGAAGAAAGCAATCAGCGCTTGTTCGAAGCTGCCGATCTTGGCGATTTCAATGTCAGTCAGGAACCCACGCTCAGCGGCATACAGCGACAGCGCCATGTCAGCGATCGACATCGGTGCGTATTGCTTCTGCTTCATCAGCTCGGTAACGCGCTGACCATGCTCAAGTTGCTTACGGGTCGCTTCGTCCAGGTCAGAAGCGAACTGGGCGAATGCTGCCAGTTCACGGTACTGGGCCAGGGCGGTACGGATACCACCGGACAGCTTCTTGATGATCTTGGTCTGAGCGGCACCACCCACACGGGATACCGAAACACCGGCGTTCACAGCAGGACGGATGCCCGAGTTGAACATGGCCGATTCCAGGAAGATCTGACCGTCGGTGATGGAAATCACGTTGGTCGGAACGAACGCGGAAACGTCGCCAGCCTGGGTTTCGATGATCGGCAGAGCGGTCAGGGAACCGGTCTTGCCAGTCACTGCGCCGTTGGTGAACTTCTCTACGTATTCTTCCGAAACGCGCGATGCGCGCTCCAGCAGACGGGAGTGGAGATAGAACACGTCGCCTGGGTAGGCTTCACGGCCTGGTGGACGGCGCAGCAGCAGGGAAATCTGGCGGTAAGCCACTGCTTGCTTGGACAGATCGTCATAAACGATCAGCGCGTCTTCACCGCGGTCGCGGAAGTATTCGCCCATGGTGCAACCGGAGTACGGTGCCAGGAACTGCAGCGCGGCCGATTCGGAGGCACTGGCAGCAACGATGATGGTGTTAGCCAGTGCACCGTTTTCTTCCAGCTTGCGAACAACGTTGGCAATGGTCGATTGCTTCTGACCGATTGCCACGTAGACGCAGAAAATGCCGCTGTTTTTCTGGTTGATGATCGCGTCGATCGCCAGAGCGGTCTTACCGATCTGACGGTCACCGATGATCAGCTCGCGCTGGCCACGGCCGACAGGAATCATGGCATCGACAGCCTTGTAGCCAGTCTGTACAGGCTGGTCTACCGACTTACGCCAGATCACGCCTGGAGCAACTTTCTCGACCGCGTCGGTCTCGGTGTTGTTCAGCGGACCTTTGCCGTCAACAGGGTTACCCAATGCGTCGACTACGCGACCCAGCAGTTCCTTACCCACTGGAACCTCGAGGATGCGGCCGGTGCACTTGGCGCTCATGCCTTCAGCCAGACTCGTGTACGCGCCCAATACAACGGCACCTACAGAGTCTTGCTCCAGGTTGAGGGCCATACCGTAGACGCCGCCCGGAAACTCGATCATCTCGCCGTACATGACGTCGGCCAGACCGTGAATCCGCACGATGCCGTCAGATACGCTGACGACAGTGCCTTCGTTACGGGCTTGGGAGGTCACATCGAGCTTATCGATGCGGCCCTTGATAATTTCACTTATTTCGGAAGGATTGAGTTGCTGCATTGCTCTGCTGCCCCTTCAAACTCAAGATTTCAATGCTTCGGCAAGTTTCGCGATTTTGCCGCGAATCGAGCCATCGATAACCAGGTCGCCGGCGCGGATTACAACGCCCCCTATCAGGGACTTGTCTTCCTCGACTTGCAGGCGCACTTCCCGGTTGAGTCGTGCACTGAGAACCTTGGCGAGTTTGTCTTGCTGTTCTTGGTTCAATGCAAAAGCACTGGTTACTTCCACGTCTACCGATTTCTCTTGCTCGGCCTTGTACAGGTCGAAAAGAGCGGCGATCTCCGGCAAAAGCGGGAGACGGTCGTTTTCGGCAACGACGTGAATGAAATTCTGTGCCTTGGCATCGAACTTGTCGCCGCACACGTCAATGAACGTGGCGGCCTTTTCTGCGCTCGTCAGTCGCGGGGCCTTGAGCACGCGCTGCATGGTGTCGTCTTGCGACACCGCTGCTGCCAGGCCGAGCATGGCTGACCAATTGGCCAGTTGCTGGTGGGCCTGAGCGTGCTCGAAGGCCGCCTTAGCGTAAGGTCGGGCCAACGTGGTCAGTTCTGCCATGATCGCCCTCGCTTAGATTTCAGCAGCCAGTTGGTTTACCAGCTCTGCGTGCGCGTTTTGATCGATTGTGGCACCCAGGATCTTCGAAGCACCGCCAACGGCCAGAGCACCCACTTGGGCACGCAGCGCGTCTTTGACACTGTTGAGTTCCTGTTCGATCTCGGCTTGAGCCTGAGCCTTCACACGGTCAGCTTCGACGCGAGCCTGTTCACGGGCTTCGTCGACAATCTGGGTACCGCGTTTCTTGGCTTGCTCGATGATTTCAGCTGCTTGAGCCTTCGCTTCGCGCAGTTGCTGACCCACTTTCTCATGGGCCAACTCCAGGTCGCGAGCTGCACGGCTGGCAGCGTCCAGACCATCAGCGATCTTCTTTTGACGTTCGTGCAATGCCGCAATGACCGGAGGCCATACGAACTTCATGCAGAACAGTACAAAAATCAGGAACGCAACGGACTGGCCAATCAGGGTCGCATTAATGTTCACGCCAACACCTCGCAGTTACGTTGTCCATCACACCAATCTACTCGAGACATCCGAGTAATTAGCCAGCGATTTGACCAACGAACGGGTTCGCAAAGGTGAAGAACAGCGCGATACCAACACCGATCATGGTCACGGCGTCGAGCAGACCGGCCACGATGAACATTTTGACTTGCAGCATTGGAACCATCTCTGGCTGACGCGCTGCGCCTTCCAGGAACTTGCCGCCCAACAAGCCGAAACCAATTGCGGTACCCAGTGCGCCCAGGCCGATCAACAGTGCAACAGCGATAGCGGTTAGACCAACTACAGTTTCCATCTTTCCTCCCGACTTTTACGTCGTATGGTTTAGGTTTTTTAGATTAAAGCGGTAAAACAAATCGTTTCATCAGCCCTGGTCGGGCTCCTTCCCGTTTGACCGGGAAGGACATCAGACTAGTCGAGACTGGCCTTAATGGTTTTCTTCGTGCGCCATCGACAGGTAGACGATGGTCAGCATCATGAAGATGAACGCCTGCAGGGTGATGATCAGGATGTGGAACACAGCCCACGCCCATTGCAGGACCACGCCCAGGCCACTGAGCCACAGCAGGCCGCTGCCGAACATCACGGCGATCAGGATGAACACCAGCTCGCCGGCATACATGTTGCCGAACAGACGCAGTGCCAGAGAGATTGGCTTGGCAATCAGGGTCACGAATTCCAGCAGGAAGTTCACTGGGATCAGCAGGGCCTGAACGAGGATGTTCTTGCTGCCGAACGGGTGCAGGGTCAGTTCGCCGATGAAGCCGCCGATGCCCTTGACCTTGATGCTATAGAAAATGATCAGTGCGAAAACCGAGAACGCCATGCCCAGGGTCGCGTTCGGGTCGGTGGTCGACACGGCACGGAACGGGATGTGGTGGTCACCGGAGATGAGGATGGCCAGCTGAGGAATCCAGTCGACCGGTACCAGGTCGACGGCGTTCATCAGGAACACCCACACGAAGATGGTCAGTGCCAGCGGCGCGATGACCGGGCTGCGGCCATGGAAGCTGTCTTTCACGCTGCCATCGACGAATTCGACCAGTACTTCAACGAAGTTCTGCAGTGCACCGGGCTGACCGGAAGTCGCTTTCTTGGCCGCCATGCGGAAAAGAAGCACGAAGATCAGACCCAGTGCGACCGACCAGCCGAGGGTATCGACGTGGAAAGCCCAGAAACCCATTTCCTTGGCTTCTGCAGCGGAGTGGGCAAAGCCCCAGCCGCCGTTGGGTAGCTGACCGAAAGTCAGGTTCTGCAAGTGGTGCTGGATATAGCCCGAAGCGGTTGTCTCTGCCATGGTTGCCTCAAACGCCCTAAGGTCTCGAAAGTCTTGTTCTCATTAGCAGGGGGGAAAACCAGCTGACCAGTTGGGTCAGCACGAAGACGCCGAATACAGCCAGCGGCGCCAATGGCTTCACACCTGCGAACGTCAGTGCAAACAGCACTGCCGTCAAAATCAATTTCCCCGCTTCCCCGGCATAAAACGACCGGACGATAGCCTGGGCTGCTCGGGCGCCGGAAAACCGAAAGGCCCTGTGAGCGAAATAAATATTGGGGAGCAAGGCTATCAGGCCTCCGCAAAGACCTGAGTATCCGGCGACGACTCCTTTCCATTGCCAGAGCGCCAATGTGGCGATCAGTACAACGGCGAATTGGGCCATCAAAACCGGGAAAACTGCCAGGCGATGAAACGGCAAGCGGTTTGGCGTGCGGGTTTCCATCGCTTTTACTCTCCAGTGGTCGGCTGCCATGATTCAATAACTTGGCATAATTTGTGCCGACAAAATGCGCGCAGAGTATAGGGGCGGTTCTGCCCCTATTCAACCTTCGGGTAGTGATTTCCGACTGCGCGCTACAAGAGCAATTGTTTCAGCGAATGTGTGCAAGGACACCCTGCAACTCATCGAGGGAGTTATAGCCAATCACCAGTTGCCCTTTGCCCTTCTTGCCGTGGCGAATCTGCACCGCAGAGCCCAGGCGCTCGGCCAGGCGCTGTTCCAGGCGAGCGATATCAGGATCGGTTTTGGGGGCTTCCACTGGGGCCGGTTTGCCGCTCAGCCACTGACGAACCAGTGCCTCGGTTTGGCGCACGGTGAGGCCCCGTGCGACAACATGTCGCGCCCCTTCAACCTGTTGATTTTCCGGCAAACCAAGCAATGCCCGGGCATGACCCATTTCCAGATCGCCATGGGACAGCATGGTCTTGATGACTTCCGGCAACGCAATCAGGCGCAACAGGTTGGCCACGGTCACGCGGGACTTGCCCACCGCCTCGGCAACTTGTTGCTGGGTCAGCTGGAATTCCTGTTGCAGACGTTGCAGCGCCACTGCCTCTTCGATCGGGTTGAGGTCTTCGCGCTGGATGTTCTCGATCAGCGCCATGGCGATGGCGGTTTCGTCCGGGACGTCGCGGACCATCGCCGGAATGGTTTCCTGGCCGGCCTGCTGGCTGGCGCGCCAGCGACGTTCACCGGCAATGATTTCGAAGCGCCCGTTGGCGATCGGTCGCACCACGATCGGCTGCATCACGCCCTGGCTCTTGATCGACTGTGCCAGTTCTTCCAGCGCCTGCGGGTCCATGTCCCGGCGTGGCTGGTATTTGCCGCGCTGGATCAGGTCCAGCGGCAGGTGTTGCAGCTCACGCTGATCGGCCTGTACCGCCTGTTCTTCAAGCGAGCTGACAGTCGGACCGCTGAGCAATGCATCCAGTCCACGTCCGAGACCTCGTTTCTTGACGGCCATGGGGTTTCCTTAAGTTGGCTGGGCTGCAGCTGTGCGTGGGTTACGGCGCTGACGACGAACCATCTCGCCCGCCAGGGCCAGGTAGGCCAGTGCACCACGGGATTGTTTGTCGTAGGCCAAGGCCGGCATGCCGTAGCTTGGCGCTTCGGCCAGGCGGATGTTACGCGGAATGACCGTGTCGTAGAGCTGCTCGCCAAAATGTTCCTTGAGCTGGGCCGACACGTCATTCATCAGGCTCAGGCGCGGGTCGTACATGGTCCGCAACAGGCCTTCGACTTTCAGCTCGGGGTTCAGCAGCTCGGCGATGCGCTTGATGTTATCCACAAGGTCGCTCAAGCCTTCCAATGCGAAGTATTCGCATTGCATGGGGATAATTACCCCATCGGCGGCCACCAGGGCGTTGAGCGTCAGCATCGACAGCGACGGAGGGCAGTCGATCAGGATGTAGTCGTAGTTTTCCCGGATCGGCGCCAAGGCACTGCGCAGGCGGCTTTCCTTCATCTGCATTTCCAGCAGGACCACTTCGGCCGCCGTCAGATCACGGTTGGCCGGCAGCAGTTGATAACCGCCGTGTTCGGAGAAATGCATGGCCTGACCCAGATCGCATTCACCGATCAGTACGTCGTAGATGGAGTTTTCCAGGCCATGTTTATCCACACCGCTACCCATGGTGGCGTTGCCCTGTGGATCGAGATCGATCAACAGCACCCGACGCTTGGTCGCGACCAGGGATGCTGCGAGGTTGATACAGGTGGTGGTCTTGCCCACGCCACCCTTCTGGTTCGCTATCGCGAATACCTTAGCCATTCTTGCTTGTGTTCCCAATCATGCCGTGCGGCGCAGTATCAGCAGATGGCGTTGGCCTTGGCAACCGGGTACGGCCAAGGCGTGTTCGCTATCGAGGTGGAAGTCTGCCGGCAATGCTACCAGCTCATCGGCCGGATGAACGCCCTTCATTGCCAGCCAGCGCGTGTCGGTGTCGCCCAAGTGGCGTGTCCAGTTGCTAAAATTCTCCATGCTGCTGAATGCCCTGGAGATAATCCCGTTGAACGGCTGCGCAGGCTGGAACGCTTCGACACGGCTGTGGATAACTTGCAGGTTATCCAGTTTGAGTTCGAGTTTGACCTGGGTCAGGAACCGGGTTTTCTTGCCGTTGCTGTCCAGGCAGGTCACTTGCGACTCAGGAAACAGGATTGCCAGTGGGATTCCCGGCATGCCCCCGCCACTGCCCACATCCAGCCAGCGACCGTTTTCGATGAAAGACATGACGCTCAAACTGTCGAGCAGATGCCGGGAAACCATTTCATCTGGATCGCGCACGGCGGTCAGGTTGTATGCCTTGTTCCATTTGATCAACAAGGCCAGATAGCCCAGCAATTGCCCATGCTGGGCTTCACTCAGGCTGACGCCGAGTTGGCGGGCGCCTGTGGATAACTCTTCGGCGTGTTGCGAGGTGACCATCGAACTCAAGCGCTTTGCTCCAACTGACGGCCCGCGCCGCGTTTTTTCAAATGGATCATTAACAGCGAAATGGCCGCCGGGGTTACGCCAGGGATACGCGAAGCCTGGCCCAAGGTTTCTGGGCGCGTCGCTCCGAGCTTGCTCTGGATTTCTTTCGACAATCCGGAAATGCCGGTGTAATCGATATCCACAGGCAGCTTGGTGTCTTCGCTGGCGCGCAGACGGGCGATTTCATCCTGCTGGCGATCAATGTAGCCGGCGTATTTGGTCTTGATCTCGACCTGCTCGGCCACTTGCGGATCTTCCGCGCCCTGGCCGGTGACTTCCACTAGCCCGACGTAATCGATTTCCGGACGGCTCAACAGGTTGAGCAGGTTGTATTCGTGAGTCAGCGGCGTGCCGAATTTGGCTGCAATGGCATCGCCCTGCTCGGTACCGGGACGAACCCAGGTGCTTTTCAGGCGTTGTTCTTCCAGCTCGATGCTCTCGCGTTTCTTGCAGAATGCTGCCCAGCGCACGTCATCGACCAACCCCAGCTCACGACCTTTTTCGGTCAGGCGCAGGTCGGCGTTGTCTTCGCGCAGGATCAGGCGATATTCGGCGCGGGACGTGAACATCCGATACGGTTCCTGGGTACCCAGGGTAATCAGATCATCCACAAGCACACCGATGTATGCCTCATCGCGACGCGGGCACCAGCTGTCTTTGCCCTGGGCGCGAAGTGCGGCATTGGCGCCGGCCAACAGGCCCTGGGCACCGGCTTCTTCGTAACCTGTGGTGCCGTTGATTTGCCCAGCAAAGAACAAGCCGCCGATGACTTTGGTTTCCAGACTGTATTTCAGGTCACGCGGGTCGAAATAATCGTACTCGATGGCGTAGCCCGGTCGAACGATGTGGGCGTTTTCCATGCCGCGAATCGACTGCACGATTTGCAGTTGCACGTCGAACGGCAAGGAGGTGGAAATCCCGTTCGGGTACAGCTCATGTGTCGTCAGGCCTTCGGGCTCGATGAAGACCTGGTGGCTTTCCTTGTCGGCAAACCGATGAATCTTGTCTTCGATCGAAGGGCAATAACGCGGGCCGATACCCTCGATGACGCCGGAATACATCGGCGAACGATCCAGGTTAGCGGCAATGATTTCGTGGGTACGGGCGTTTGTATGGGTAATCCAGCAGCTCACCTGTCTCGGGTGCTGCTCCTTGGAGCCCATGAACGACATCACCGGAATCGGCGTATCGCCTGGCTGCTCGGACATCACCGAGAAATCCACGGAGCGACCATCGATACGCGGCGGGGTACCGGTTTTCAGGCGACCGACACGCAGCGGCAATTCACGCAGGCGCTGGGCCAGGGCAATCGATGGCGGATCGCCGGCGCGGCCGCCGGAATAGTTCTGCATGCCAATGTGGATAAGTCCACCGAGGAAGGTGCCGGTGGTCAGCACCACGGAATCGGCGAAAAACCGCAGGCCCATTTGTGTGACGACACCGCGGACCTGCTCCTGCTCGACAATCAGGTCATCGGCTGCCTGTTGAAATATCCACAGGTTCGGCTGGTTTTCCAGGATCTCGCGAACCGCGGCCTTGTACAGGACGCGGTCGGCCTGGGCGCGGGTGGCGCGCACGGCTGGGCCTTTGCGGCTGTTCAATACGCGGAATTGGATGCCGCCCTTATCGGTGGCCATGGCCATTGCGCCACCGAGGGCATCGATTTCCTTGACCAGATGGCTTTTACCGATGCCACCAATGGCGGGGTTGCAACTCATGGCGCCGAGGGTTTCCACGTTATGCGTCAGCAACAGGGTCTTTGCTCCCATGCGTGCTGATGCAAGTGCTGCCTCGGTACCGGCATGACCGCCGCCGATGACGATCACTTCAAAACGGGAAGGGAAATCCACCACGCACCTCGTGCCTGCTTAATTCAGGTAATTCGGGAATTAGGTTTTGGGTTCGGCCCTGGGTGTCTTTCGAGCCAGGTCGGCAAGTATAGGGACTTCGCCCCTCCTAAAGAACCCTTTGGACAAAATTTAACCAGCTGTGGAGAACTCGCGGTTAAAAAAATAAAAAAGAAAGAAATTTATAAAATCTTTGTTTTTATGTTTATTCTTACTGAGGCACCTTTCTGTGGATAAAGCGCTGTAGCCCTTTATTTTCAGTATGTACAGAGGTTCAAAACCCTGTGTTCAGGTGGCAGTGAGTGGCTTGGATAACCGGTGTAAGCCTGTGGATGAATGACGATGTTATCCACAGAGGCGATTATCTTCAGTTTTGAAGGGGGTTTATCTACTGACCTCAAGGCCAGTTATTCACAGGTCTTAATCCACAAGCAGCAGCCCAATGGGGACACCGTAGCGTCCATAGGCACGCCGCCATCAAGGGCAATCGTTTAAAAAAAGAAAGGGGAGGAACCGGGTTTGCGTTGCGCTCGATAGTTTCGAGAACAAACCCGGTTGCAAAGGTGGTGTTATTTACCGATGCAAAAGCTTGAAAAGATTCGGCCCAGCAAATCATCAGAGCTGAAAGCGCCGGTAATTTCACCAAGGGACTGTTGCGCCAGTCGAAGGTCTTCGGCCAACAGCTCACCAGCCCCCGCCAAGGTCAGCTGCGCACGACCGTGTTCCAGGGCTGTGCTGGCGTGACGCAGAGCCTCTAGATGCCGCCGACGGGCGCTGAAGCTGCTTTCCGAGGTTTGCTCGTAGCCCATGCAGGCCTTGAGGTGTTCGCGCAACAGTTCCAGACCCTCACCTGCCGATTTGGCGCTGAGGCTGATAGTCACGTGGCCATCGTCGCTGATTTCCAGGACGATTGCTTCACCGGTCAGGTCCGCCTTGTTGCGAATCAACGTAACCTTTGCCGGATCCGGGCGCACTTCCAGGAATTCGGGCCACAAGGCGAAGGGATCATCTGCTTCCGGCGAGGTGGCATCCACTACCAGCAACACCCGGTCGGCTTCACCGATGGCCTTCAATGCCCGCTCGACGCCAATCTTTTCCACCTGATCGTCAGTGTCCCGCAGGCCTGCGGTGTCCACCACATGGAGCGGCATCCCGTCGATGTGGATATGTTCGCGCAAGATGTCTCGGGTAGTGCCGGCAATTTCGGTAACGATGGCTGCCTCACGGCCGGCCAAGGCATTCAGGAGGCTGGATTTGCCCGCGTTTGGTCGTCCAGCGATTACCACGGTCATGCCATCGCGTAACAATGCACCTTGCCCTGCTTCACGCAACACTGTGGATAACTCATCGCGGATCTTGTCGAGCATGCTCAACACATGGCCATCGGCGAGGAAGTCGATTTCCTCTTCCGGAAAGTCGATTGCGGCCTCGACGTAGATGCGCAGGCCGATCAATTGCTCGGTGAGGTTATGCACACGCTGCGAAAAGGCGCCCTGCAAGGAGCGCAGCGCGTTGCGCGCGGCCTGTGCAGAGCTGGCTTCGATCAAATCGGCGATGGCTTCAGCCTGGGCCAGGTCGAGCTTGTCGTTAAGAAACGCCCGCTCGCTGAACTCCCCGGGCCGAGCCAGGCGACAACCGAGTTCAAGGCAGCGCTTGAGCAGCATGTCCAGTACGATCGGTCCGCCGTGCCCTTGCAGTTCGAGCACGTCTTCGCCAGTGAAAGAATTCGGTCCCGGAAAATACAAGGCCAGGCCTTCATCCAACACTTGCTGGTCATCACTGAAAAACGGCCCGTAGTGAGCAAACCGCGGCTTGAGTTCACGACCGCTGATCGCCTTGGCCGCAACACCGGCCAAGGGCCCCGAAATACGGACAATGCCGACGCCCCCGCGACCTTGGGCGGTGGCAACGGCGGCAATGGTTTCACGCGGTGCGTTCATAAACCGGTATCCAGACAAAAGTGGTAGATAGCAAAACGCCCCACTAGGGGGCGTTTTGTGTGGTTATCCACAGAGCAAGTTACGCCTCGGCTTTTTTCGTAGCCGCTTCGATCTTACGCGTGATGTACCACTGCTGAGTAATGGACAACACGTTGTTCACAACCCAGTACAGCACCAGGCCAGCTGGGAACCACAGGAAGAAGAAGGTGAAGATGATTGGCATCATTTTCATGACCTTCGCCTGCATTGGGTCCGGAGGCGTTGGGTTCAGCTGCTGCTGGATGAACATGGTCGCGCCCATGATGATCGGCAGGATGAAGAACGGATCCTTGATCGACAGGTCGGTAATCCACAGCATGAACGGTGCCTGACGCATCTCCACGCTTTCCAGCAGAACCCAGTACAGCGACAGGAACACCGGCATCTGCACAAGAATCGGCAAGCATCCACCCAACGGGTTGATCTTCTCTTTCTTGTACAACTCCATCATGGCTTGGGACATTTTCTGCCGGTCATCGCCATGTTGCTCTTTCAGCGCAGCCAGTTTCGGTGCCACTGCGCGCATGCGCGCCATGGATTTATAGCTGGCAGCCGACAGCGGGAAGAAGATCCCTTTGATCAGCATGGTCAGGAAGATGATCGACCAGCCCCAGTTGCCGACGATGCTGTGGATATGTTGCAGCAGCCAGAAGATTGGCTGGGCAATGAACCACAGGAAACCGTAGTCGACGGTCAATTCCAGACCTGGGGACAACTCTTTCAGCACCGCCTGGCTTTTAGGGCCGGCATACAGAATGGCGCTGGTTTCGGCTTTTGCACCTGGCGCGGCAGTCAATGTCGGGCCGGTGTAGCCGATGATGAAGTTGCCTTTGCTGTCTTTACGCGTCTGGACGATGTTGCTGTCGCCCTTCTGCGGGATCCAGGCGGTTACGAAATAATGCTGCAGCCAGGCAACCCAACCACCTTGGACGGTTTCCTTGAGCGGTCCCTTGTTCATGTCCTTCATGGACACTTTCTTGTACGGCTCCGAACTTGTCCACAGGGCAGCGCCCAGGTAAGTCGCGGTGCCGGTAGCAGTGCTGGAAGAAGGATCGTCGCTGGCGTCACGCTTGAGTTGGGCAAACATCGCGCCGGACCATGGCTGGGCGCTCTGGTTGTCGATCAGGTACGAGACGGTGACGTCATACAGGCCGCGTTTCAAGGTGAAACGCTTGATGTAGTTGACGCCGTCCTGGCTGAACTTCAGGTCTACGACCAGTTGGTCCTGACCGTCAGCCAGTTGATAAGTCTTCTTCTCGGCGGAGTACACAGGGCGACCGGCCGGGCTTGCATCCGGACCATTGGTGCCGATCAGGCCACTTTGGGCCAGATACGTGCGCTCGTTACCGTTGTCGAACAACTGGAACGGGATTTCCGGATGATCCTGGCGGCGCGGATACAGCGGCAGCTTCAGCTGGGCGACGTCACCACCTTGTGGATCGATGGCCAGCTCGAGCACGTCCGTCTTGATCTGGATAAGATCTTTGCTCGCAGCCACTGGGGCTTCGGCAGGAGCGCTGGTATCGCTTGCCGCGCGCGGGATATCGTCATTGCCAGCGGTGCTATTGGCAGTTGGGACATCCGGCAGGCTCGGTGCGGTATTGCTGGCTGCAACATTCTGAGTCGGCAAGGCAGCCTGGCCATAGTCCTGGTTCCATTTAAGGACCATGACATAGGACACGATTGCCAGGGCGACGATCAGGATCGTGCGTTTGATATCCATGATTACTCGGCCATCGAAGAAGAACGGGAGGTAGGGATAGGCGGAACCGGGTCATAACCGCCGGGATTCCACGGATGACAGCGACCTAAACGACGAAAGGTCAGCCAGCCACCGCGCAGAAGGCCATGATTTTCTATGGCTTCGTACGCGTAGCAGGAACAGCTGGGGTAGAAACGACAGTGACTGGCCATCAAAGGACTAATGGCATAGCGATAAAACTGGATCGGAACGAGTGCCAGTTTACGCATCGGGACTGTCTACCCCTACAGTTTCGGTGTTGACTGCTGGTACTGGCTTGCTGCGTGCCAGACGCTTCCAGAGCTTGCCGAAATGCTGAATCAATTCGGGGTTTTCTACATCACCCAAACCTTTGCGCGCGACGATAACGATGTCCCATCCGACCAGTGAATCCTGGTTCAGGCGAAACGATTCGCGCATCAGACGTTTGAGGCGATTGCGCTCAACGGAGAGCTTGACGCTCTTTTTCCCGATAACCAGCCCTAGTCGGGGGTGATCGAGATCGTTGTTGCGCGCAAGGAGCAGGAGATTTTTCCCCGGAACCTTGCCGGTAGGGGAGTCAAAGACTGCCTTGAAATGCCGGGGTGTAAGCAGACGCTTTTCCCGACTGAAGTCCTGACTCACCTCCAGTGCCGGATTATCAAACTGCCAGACGCGCACGACCTTTGGCGCGACGACGCGACAGGACGGCACGACCGTTCTTGGTAGCCATGCGAGCACGGAAACCGTGGGTACGAGCGCGTTTGATAGTGCTTGGTTGGAAAGTACGTTTCATGTCGTGTTACCTGGTTCGTCCACAACGGGCCGGAATGGCCCCCGTTTTAAGAGACCGGGGATTCTAGAGAAAGCAAGCCTCTAGGTCAATTTCCAACCAGCGTTTCCTTTAAATAGATATCCGCTCCCCTGGTTGCCTTCGTCACGCAACGCTAGATATAGAAATAAAGAAGGGAATTATTTAAAGCTTTTCTGTAAAGCTTATAAAAGCAAGGCCGCCATCCTTCTGTGGATAACTGCCTTGGGCCCAGGTATCACGCTGTGTACAGAGAATGACAACTACGGGGGAAAGCGGTGGCAAGCCTGTGCCGCGCTGTCGGATAAGCTGTGTGTGGAAAGGGTAGTTATCCACAGTCGGGTTATCCACCGACTTCAACCCCCACTTGTACAACGAGCTCATGGGGGGTTATCCACAGAGCTTATCCACCGACCGCCGGTCGGCTTTCTTTCTGTTAAGACATTGATAAATCATGGGCGAACAGCAACCTGCATGTGGATAAGTGGGCGCCTGCTCGCTACAATGGCCGCTTGTTTTTGCCTCACCGGCT